>NZ_JBJZOR010000001.1:0-236962 GCF_046269225.1 Acinetobacter sp. TY2 | reverse complement strand
GGTGCGCTCAGAGAGATTCGAACTCCCGACCCCTTAGTTCGTAGCCAAGTGCTCTATCCAGCTGAGCTATGAGCGCATCGTAAGTATTCGTTGGCGGTGAGAGAGGGATTCGAACCCTCGATACAGTTACCCGTATGCATCCTTAGCAGGGATGTGGTTT
Organism: Acinetobacter sp. TY2; assembly: GCF_046269225.1. Taxonomy (NCBI): domain Bacteria; kingdom Pseudomonadati; phylum Pseudomonadota; class Gammaproteobacteria; order Moraxellales; family Moraxellaceae; genus Acinetobacter; species Acinetobacter sp. TY2. The sequence continues at coordinate 236,802 of NZ_JBJZOR010000001.1, read as the reverse complement.
CAGCCACTCACCCATCTCACCGTAACGAGGCGCCATAATACAAATTAAAATAAGATTCGGCAAGTACTCTCATTAAAAAAAACCTCTTTTTTGATTCAACCATTCATTTTTTAAACGATTTTACTATTTATGTGTGTTTTTCATACGTTTTGTAAAGTATTTATTTAAGAAAAAATTTGCATGACATAAAAACTGCAATTAAAAACACATTATTGCAATCAATTACGTGCAGTCTGCAACGTGATGACTTATGCTAAACCTATCTTCTGTTATCAAGCCTTATACATGATGAAAAACTGGGTCGATCCTGAAGCCAAAGCTGAAGCGCAACGGTATGACAATCCGATTCCAAGCCGTACGCTTATTTTGGAAACCATCGAACAAAAAAAGGAACCACTGTCACATGCTGACTTCGTGGAATTTTTTGAAATTGCCGATCAAAAAAGTATTGATGCACTGAGTCATCGTCTAAGTGCTATGGTACGTGATGGTCAGCTCATGAAGGATGGTTTCAAATACCAACCAATGGCAGATCAACCCGTTATCGATGCTACAGTTTACGTCAATAATAAAGGACTTGGTGTTGCGAGCATTGATGGTAAAAAAGAAGAATTTTTACTGCCTGAACGTGAAATGCGCCAAGTCTTTCACGGCGACCGCGTTAAAGTGCAACAAACTTCAGTAGACCGTAAAGGTAAAGCTTGGGGCTACATTACAGAAGTGACTCAACGTCGAGTTAAACAACTGATTGGTAAAGTGGCAGAGTTTGAAGGTGAATATTTTATTCAGCCAGCAAATCCTAATGCACATCAACCGATTACCTTAGAAAAAGAATTAATTGAACATGCAGGCGCAAAAGTCGGTGACAACCTACGTGTAGAAATTGACGACTACCCAACACGGGATGAGTTTGCAACAGGTCATATTATTCAGTCGATGGCAGATAAAGCCGATACTGAAATTATTATTCCACAAACCATTTTAGAGTATGGTCTACCCTACGAATTCCCTGAAGAAGTCGTAAAAGAAGCTGAAAGCTTTAAAGAGCCAACGGCAAAAGACCGTGAAGGTCGTATCGACTTGCGTGATTTACCATTAGTCACCATTGATGGTGAAGATGCTCGTGACTTCGATGATGCTGTATATGCTGAAAAACGTCCGGGTGGCGGTTATCGTGTCGTCGTTGCGATTGCCGATGTAAGTCACTATGTTCGTCCAGGTAAACCATTAGATGATGAAGCGCAAGAACGTGGTACGTCAGTGTATTTCCCACACTATGTATTACCAATGTTGCCTGAAGCGCTATCAAATGGCTTATGTTCGCTAAATCCTGATGTTGACCGCTTATGTATGGTCTGTGACTTGAATTTAAGCCGTGCTGGCAAAGTTACAAAATTTGAGTTCTACCCTTCTGTAATGCATTCAAAAGCACGTTTGACGTACATACAAGTCGCACAGTACTTAGATGGTGACAGCAAAGCGCTCACAGAAGATCGTGATGTCCGTAAATCATTAAATACGCTGTATCAACTATATGAAACACTCAAAGGCTTACGTGCTGAACGTCATGCAATGGAATTCGAAACCGTTGAAACGTACATGACCTTTGATGAACTCGGTGGAATTAAAGAAATTTTACCGCGTACACGTAATGTTGCACATAAACTGATTGAAGAATGTATGTTGCTTGCCAATGTAGCAGCAGCAGAATATTGTTTGAAAAATGAAGTACCTATGCTCTACCGTGTGCATGAAGCACCTGAGTTCTCGCGCATTCAAAAAGTGAAAGATTTCGTCAAACTGTTGGGCTTAAAATTTCCTGACCAACCAACTCAGGCAGATTATCAAGCCGTTATTGAGGCGACTAAAGACCGCATTGATGCACCAAGTATTCATGCCGTGTTATTGCGCTCTATGATGCAAGCCTATTACGGAGCAAATAACCTTGGTCACTATGGCTTGGCATATGAAGCGTACACGCATTTCACATCACCAATTCGCCGTTACCCAGACTTGCTATTGCATCGTGCGATTAAAGCCAGTTTAACCACGAAGCAATATCCACTTTCAGGAGCAGCTTTAGATGAAGCAGGTGAGCATTTCTCAATTACGGAACGTCGTGCAGATGAAGCATCTCGTTCAGTAACATCTTGGTTGAAATGCCACTATATGAAACAACACTTAGGTGAAGAGTTTGTCGGCATTATTAGTGCAACGGCTGAATTTGGTTTATTCGTGACACTGAAAGATTTGTATGTTGATGGCATGATACACGTCAGTCAATTGGGCGATGACTACTTTGTCTTCGATCAAGCAAGCCAAAATCTTGTTGGTCAAAACCGAGGACAATCTTTCGGTTTAGGTGATGAAGTTAAAATTAAAGTCGCTGCGGTAAATTTAGATGATCGTAAAATTGATTTTGAATTGATTCAGCAACTTTCCCATGCAGGTCGCGCGATTCGTAGTCGTGCTCCGCGTGTTGCTAAAACTCAAACGACTGAGCAAGTCTTTTCTGAGCGTCCGGCCAAATCCACTGAAAAAACTGATGTTAAACGTCAGGTCAGTGAAGATGGAGAAAAACCGGTGCGTAAGAAAAAGGAGAAGGCCAAACGAAGCTCTTTCGATAAAAAGCCTAGTAAAAAATCTTCAGCAAAGCCTGAAACAAAGGCTAAAGATAAAGTGAAGAAAAAGGCGAAAGCGAAAAAGAAAAAGTCCAATGCAAAAGCATCAGATGAATAATCTTTTGATCATATAAAAAAGAGCGCTTCGGCGCTCTTTTTTTGTTTATAATTATTTAAAATTGAACAATAAACACCACTATGACGAAAAACTTAATTTCGAAATATTATTATCATTATTATGTCATTTTCATGATATTTATTTTAGGCATCAGCGCCGTATATAGCATTTCATTTGTTAATTTTTATTCAACCAAAGCTGTAAATATATTTACACTTATCGCTTCATTCATTCTCTACTTTGGAATTATTCTTTATTTTTATTTTCTAATTAAAAAACAACAATGGGTAATTCCGAGAACTTGGAGCAATGTCCAAAAACGACCACTATTGTATTGCTTCATCATCTTTCCAATCTTTTTTATCCCTCTTTTTTGGATCAATTTTTCAAAACTTATACCCATGACCTATACTAATTTTTTGGGTGCTCAATCCACTGAAACTATAGAAGCATACACAACAAAAAATACATATAAAGGTAACACGACCTATTGTCTATCTAACAAATATTCATGCTTACCTATTTTTAAAATAAATCGTGATGAATTTGAATATTACCAAGACAAGAAAATAATTTTACAAATTACGAGCAATAAGAGTTCGTTAGGTACAATCATTGAGTCAATTGATCATATTCAATTTTAAATACATTAATTTAATTAAGAAATATTCAACGTCTCACTCAGCAAACCCACCACCAACTGCACCGCAGGTGAACGGAATTTTAATGTGGTTTAACGATATAAACCTGCTTTTACCGCCTGTAATTGGTCAACAATAGAATTAACATTAAAACACCCATTGACCTGAATACTGAATTTTTGCTGTTGCTGATCATGCTGTAAAATCCAAACACCACCATTGGCATCAGATGGTTTCAATATGCACGGTATATGCCTTAGATCATCCAATTTTCAGGCTTTGGATCATGTTCAAACAAAGAAGAATGTGCGAACAACCCTGCTTTATTTTCCGAAACTTTTTTAGCAACCAAACTTGAGTCTTCAAATTTGCTAATCCGCACGGCGATATCAATATTTTCTTCAACTAATTCCAAATTGCGATTATCAAGTAAAAACGACAACTCAATTTTTGGGTATTGCTGCATGAATTCAACAATAGCTTGATCGGAGAAATGCCTAAAGAAGTCCACGATGCAGTCAATCAAACCTTGTGGCTCTCGTTGCGACAAAGCAAGACTTTGATTCGCCATTTATAAACCTTGAATATAGCTCAAGCGTTCATCGACATGGAACTTTCACTTTAAAATATCAAACAGATTTATCAGACAATCCGTTAATTATTCGACAAATTTGCTTGATTTCCCTCAGTGAAGCCCCTACATCTATAAATAACTTAAAAGATTATTTGGCATGACGATATGACATTAGAAAAGGCGACTTTGCCTGTACCCCAATTTGATCAAATTACTTTAGATCGACTAAAACAAAATATTGAAACTGCCATTCAAAATGGGCAAACATTTCTCAAAGAACTAACTGAAGTTCCTGAAAGTATTCGCCAACAACTCGATATTTTAGAAAAAATTGATGCTTTAGAAAATAATATGAGTGAGTCTTGGGGTGTGCTTTCACATCTCAATGCCGTGATGAATAATGCTGAAACTCGTGAAGTGTATCAAGCACTTTTACCTGCTCTGAGCGAGTATTACACTCAACTTGGGCAGCATGTACCACTTTATCAAACATATCAGCATGTACATGATCATGCTGTATTTACTGATCTTCCTGCTGCACAACAAAGTGCGATAAAACTCGCATTACGTGATTTTAAACTTTCGGGTGTCGCTTTAGAAGGTAAAGCAAAACAGCGTTATGCAGAAATTTCTGCACGCTTGTCACAACTGTCATCTGACTTTTCTAACCATGTTTTAGATTCAACACAGGCTTATTTTAAACCGTTGAATGAAGATCAACTGAAAGGTTTACCGCAAAGTAGTATTGAATTGCTGAAACAATATGGTCAACAACGTGAGCTTGAACAAGCAGTTGCAACGCTCGATATTCCATCTTATTTAGCAATCATGACCTATGCGGATGATCGTGCATTACGTGAGGAACTTTATCAAGCCTATGTCACGCGAGCATCTGACTTAGCGCAGGATACGCAATTTGATAATGCTCCAGTGATGGTTGAAATTTTAAGCCTCCGTCAGGAAATGGCAAAACTGCTTGGTTTTGACAATTATGCCGAATATTCACTTGCTTCAAAAATGGCTCCTGATGTTGAAACGGTTGATCAGTTCCTTGTCGATCTTGCAGGACATGCACGTACACCTGCACTGAAAGAAATTACAGAATTACAAGCGATTGCTCAAGCAGATGGAATAACTGAGCTCAAACCGTGGGACAGCACTTATTATTCTGAAAAGCTTAAAGTTCAACAATTCAACTTATCTCAAGAAGATTTAAAACCTTACTTCCCTGCACCGAAAGTGATTCAAGGATTATTTAATGTCGTGAATCGTTTATACGGAATCAATGTCATTGAGCGTGAGGCTCCACTTTGGCATAGCGATGCGCATTACTATGAACTTGAAGATCAAGGCACAGTGATTGGTGGTTTTTACTTTGACTTGTATGCACGTAGTGGTAAGCGTGGTGGCGCATGGATGAGTGGTTTCCGCTCTCGTATGCAAACAGAAGACGGTTTACAAAAACCGATTTGCTATATGGTTGGTAATTTCACGCCACCTGTAGGTGATCAACCTGCCCTACTCACCCATGATGAAGTAAATACCTTATTCCATGAGTTTGGTCATGGCTTACATCATATGCTCACAGAAGTAGATAATATTTCTGTGGCAGGTACACATGGCGTAGCTTGGGATGCAGTAGAACTGCCTAGCCAATTTATGGAATTTTGGACATGGGATAAAGACAGCCTAGATCTACTGTCAGAACATATCGAAACGAAAGAAACTTTACCTAAACATTTGCTCAAAGCATTACTTGATGCACGTTTTTTCCAATCGGGTATGCAAACTTTACGTCAAATTGAATTTTCACTTTTTGACTTAAGCATTCACAAGCTGACGCCTGCATTGAATGCAGATGGGATCCAAGCGACTTTGGATGATATTCGTCAAAAATATGCGGTACTACCAACAACCGACTACAACCGCTTCCAAAACAGCTTTAGCCATATTTTTGCAGGTGGTTATGCCGCAGGTTATTATTCATACAAATGGGCGGAAGTGTTGGCGAGTGATGCCTTTGATCGCTTTGAAAAAGAAGGCGTATTTAATACTGAGACAGGAAATGAGTTTAGAAAAAATATTCTAGCAGTTGGCGGAAAAGATACAGCCCTTGATGCATTCATCAATTTCCGTGGACGCGAACCAAAAATAGATGCATTGTTACGTCATCAAGGTTGGACGAACAGCCAATAAAACGCTTAAACTAGGCATCGTTATAAATTAATTTGTGGTGAGTATATGAATATTAAACGTCGTTTCATTGCGGGTGCAAAATGTCCTCGCTGTGAAGCTATGGATCGTATTGTCATGCTCTCCACAGACGATGCTGAATGGATTGAATGTATCGAGTGTGACTACTCAGAAAATCGTCCGACTCATGTCGATGAACCTACTGAGCCTGCTACACCCGACGAAATTGGGGTCATTCAATTTAAGCCTCGTCCTGCAAAATAAACTGGACGTCATAATAAAATGAATTTAGATCAACGAAATAATTCGAAGCTGATCTGGATGATTACCGCAGGATTGGTGGTCATTCTATTGCTTATAGTCGTATTTCTCTGGTTGAATAATACCAACTCAACAACTGAGCAAACAAAACAATCAGCAATACCTGTAGCACAGCCTGCAAAAACACCACAGGTTGCACAGCCTTTAGAGGAAACTGTTGCGTCTACACCAGCAATAGAGTCAAATCAAGCATTAGTGAATGAAAGTATTCTAAAAGATGAAGTTCCGCAAAATGAAAGCCTTGCCAAAGAAGAAGTCGCTCGTTTAGACGATATTCAGAAACAATTGGATGAACAGGCCAAAATACTGAAATCACAACATGCCGATGCAGACCAACTCATTAAGCTTAAAGAAGAACAGATTAAGTTATTGGAACAGCAATTATCTGCTCAACAAAATTCTTAATATTTTAATCAAATATCTAAATTTTAATGACATATAATTCTATAAAAAGCATTCTTTATGAATGCTTTTTTCATGGCGTATCTCTTGAACCTGACTAAACCTCGTTTTATTTTTCAGGCTATTTTACTTTTTTATCTCATTTCTCAATGCTTTTTGAAATCATCTTCATCGAATTTAAATATTCACCTGTATATTTCTGGTATAGCAATCTCACCCCAAACAAAAAGCACCTAAAGGTGCTTTTTGTTGTTTCTAACTTATCAATTACTTGGCGTTATACCAATCAAACATATTAAATAAGTATGGTACATAGGTGACGATTAACAAGGCTGAGAATAAGACCACAATCGGTAGAATCCAACGCTCATAACGGTAGTAGAAGCTCGTATATTTCTCCTTCGCTTCTGCGTCCGCGGCGGCGACTTCCGCATCACCGACCGAGAGCCTCGTCAGTAGATGGTTCAGTGCCACAGGTGGCGTTACATAACCAAATTCAAATGCTACCAATACAATCATCCAGAAGTGAATCGGGTGAATGCCATTTTCAAAGGCTACAGGGGCAATGGTTGCTGCAACCAAAATCACCGCACCAAATGGATCTGTTGTCATACCAATTAAAGCAAGTAACAACGCCATGAAGCCGAGTGTAATGAGAATGCTACCCAAATGTGTCGGTACCATTGTCACAATTTCACTACGTTCAATCAGACCACCAACACTTGCAGATAATGCCATCAGCATAATCAATGCACCGATATGTCCAACACTTTCAGATGTTGCAAACCAAACTGAATTTTTAAAACTACGCTTACTTTCAGCAGTCGCACCATGTTCTTGCAAGTACTGAGAGTGTTTCTCATGCTCAAGTGCCAGTGCTTTTTTTGGATTTTCAGGAACAGGTAATTTCGCACCAAAAATCTTATCAAACAAGATAAAGGCTAAAAGCATAATCGGTAGAATCACTGGTGCAGTGAATTCGTCCATTTGTGTATCTAGACCGAATTTATAGAAACCAACAACAGCAAATACAATTACGATATACGGAATCACAGGTACAAATGCACGCAACATGCCCGGCACTGCAATTTTTGGTGAATTAATACGGAATTTATCTTCAGCAAGGAATAATGAAACTCCAAGGAAAATAAATGCTGTTAACCAGAATACATAAATACCGTGATCAAATAACTCATCAGAAGTGACATGACGACTGTCGAGCATTGAAATTAAAATCACAAGTAAACATGGACGTAAAACAACACCCAACGAGCCTGACATTGCAGAAACAGCAAGTGCATATTGACGACGTGCGCCTGAGTTCCATACTTCACGGTAGATAATCGCACCCGCAGCTACAACGAAGATTCCTGAGGCTCCCGTATATGCTGTTGGAATTGCCGCACCAATCAAAATTAACCAAGTTAATGTTTCCGGTGCAAGATTCCATGGTCGCAACACAGCAAGGAATAAATCCATGACACGAGTTTGTGTCAACAACATCCCTGCCCAAATAAACAGTGCTAAGTTTAAGAAGATTCCTGAGAACTCAATCAGTAGACCAAGATAAATCCCTTGACCCATCGAATAATCCATAAAGAAGGTGAACGCAATACCCGTCACAATCGCCATGAATGCATACAAAGGAATACTCAGTAAAGCTAAACCAAAGTTACCGCCTGATTCAGCATTTTCAGGTGTTTGAAATAGCTTATAAATGCTGATAATGGTCAGAACGACAAAGAGGAACATCCATAACCAATACACACCAATGGTTTCATAGGTTGAAACTACGCCTGAATTGATGACTGAACGATATTGGCTAATCACCGATGCACTCAGTAAGCCATTACCCACGATCATTGCAATGTTATAAACTTTAAAATCAAGTTTAGTACGGGCTGGGCGTAAACCAATGTGATGCATTTTCAAAGATGCTGTGATTGCAGCAATCACCACCATCAAGATCAATAATAAAACTCGGTTTTCCGTCCCCCATTTGAGGATCCAGAAGAATCCAGTTTCCATACTACGATAAGCACGAATGGATGAATGATCTTCCATGTATTTAATCGATTTATCATAGAATGCGTGTTTTTCTTCACATTGCTGTTGAGCCGCCACAACTGACTGACGTACATCAGATTCTGACGTTGTACCAAAAATATCAGCAAACTCATCATTTGAGTTTGACTTCATTTGCTGTTGTACAAGCAAGTCAATATTAGGATGGCGTTCACATTCTGGTTTTATAGGTTCCGCACGCAAAAAGGAATATTGCATTCCTATTTGCTCATTTCCATATAGGCGTTCGCCTATACGAAGCATCTGACCATGGATCATATCCCCCGTCCCAACAATCAGGGTCAGAAGAAGTAAGATAAGTATGGAAAAAGTTGAGAACCACTCATTCCATAGATAACCGAGTAGACCTAATCCCGATCTTTTATTTACAGGTTCTTGCATTGTTATTCCAGTTTTTATATGTTTCCACCATACAATTGCTTGTACAGTTCATATTTTATTTTTGGTCTCAGGTAAAATCCTTTACCTAATATCCATTCCTGATATTACACAATTCAATGTGCATTATTTCATCGTTCAATAACATGACATAGTTGGATTTTTTTTGGATACTTTATGCCAACTCATTCAAGTTCATCACAAGAATATAAGCATTTTATACGAAATTTAATGCTCCATCTTGTTTACTAACATATCTTTAATTACAAAAGAAGCAAGAAAAACAAACGATTGTAGCTCCTACATAGATTCATTCTGATTTTAAGACAAGGTACATTTGAGCTTAAGACTACATTTAGATATAGTTTTCTTATCCAATGATTTTTATGAGCAATTTTATGGAAAAATTATGTGAATCACTATTCTAACTTTACAAACATTATATTTTTAATTTTTTGTGGATAAAGTGTTTGTACAGATAACATCAACGCAGTGCAGATTGCACCAATTATTACACCCATTAAATGTGCTTCCACCAAAACTGGACTCCCAATTAAAGTTGCCGTCTGTAAAGAGCCAAAACTGTTTTCCCAAACTATTTTTAGCAAAACCAAAACCAAAACTAGAATTGAAAATTTACGTTCTTTTTTCAACTGTAAACATGCCAAAGCACATGCCACATATAAACCATGCAATACACCAGATAAACCCGCATATGCTTGAACATCAGGGTAAATAAAGTAAAAACAAAAACTAATACAGGGTGCTAATGTCAAAAGCAGAAAAATTAAATAGCGTTTTCTCATCATAGGAAAGATAAAAGGCAGACAGATAAAAGCGAGCATATTCAATAAAAAGTGAATCCACCCAACATGTACCCAATGCCCTGTCCACCATCGCCAAGGTTCAGTAAAAAAACTGAATCGCCAATAAATAAAATATTGTTGAAAAATTTGTAAACAGGCAGAAATAGAGACACAAACTGCCAACATGAGTAATGTTTTTTTAAGCCATTCCGTTTCATGCATCATTCATACTCCCATAATCAAGAAAGAGCCTTTTTATAGCTCTTTCTTGATTCTTCACTTTAAAACTCAATCCCTTTATTTTAAGGTTGTGTTTCTTCAGTTACTGTAGCGGGCATTTCTGCTCCACCTGTATCTGGTGATTCGCCATTATTAACAGAGTCGCCAAACAATTCATCATCACCTGTTGTCGCTTGGTCATCCCAGAAATTACTCATACCATCATCGGCTGCACGTACACCTGTATTTTCAGTCCAATAACGATCAGCAATCCCTTGAACCATTTGCCCTGCCATACCATCAACTAAGCGAAACTCAGGATTAACGGGCTTATCTTCTGCTCGTGATGCTGCATAAGCGCGTAAAGCATCACGAATTTTTGTATCATCACCACTCGCTTGCGCAGCTACAGCATTTAGGGCGTGTGCTAAGCGGACACCTTTTTGCTCACCTATTTCCATAGATTGTTTCAATGTCACGTATGGATCTGGTTTACCATCACTAGCACCTGGCAATAGCGTCCAAATGACAGCACGTGTTGCCATTGGCGCACCCCAGAACTTGGTATTATCCAAACACGTCATCCCGCGTTCAACAATAGCAGCGATATCTTTTGGAACATTTACTGCACCACCTGAGTTAATATCATTGGTCATTGCTTGTAAGCCACTGAGCATACCAAGTAAATAAACGGTCTGATCTATATCCTTATGCATCGTTGGGCAAGAATCTCCCAATTTATACTTATACTTTGCCTGCCAACGCTCTGCAAATAACTGATACCCCGTATACTGACGCTCTGCTGCCAATGCCGCCCAACGTTTCTGTTCAATACGCGCATCTTGAGCTTCAGTCACTTTGCCATCTTTCGAAGCACGCAAATAACGGAGTTCTGCATTTAAGGCATTATTTTCAGCACACAATCCTGCTGCAGAGTACAGTAATACTGCCATCCGCGTTGGATCTGCACCCATATCTTTCGTTGCCATCACGGCAGGTGTTAAAGCTGTGCCTGTATTACAAGCCATATCTGTATCACCACCTGCTAAAATAGGTGGAACAATATGCTTTTCACTAAAACCTAGAGCGACATTTGCACCTGTTTTAACAACATAAGAACAACCTGATAAAATAGACGAGGCAACGATAGCAGTTGCAACAAATTGACCAATTCGATGGACCTTAGACATACTTCCTGTCCTCAATATAATTTTGTTTATTCCTTTTTGATTAAAATATCAGATGCATGCTCTTTATTAAAGAGTAATTACTCTAATTTTAATTCTATCTAGTGTGTCATTTATAATTGTATTAGAAATTGACCCAATTTTAGTTTAATGCAAATTTCAGGCAAAAAAAAGTAGCATTGCGACGGTTCAGCACATGCTACTTATTAAACGATAAACTCTCAGGAGAGTTTGTTAGTTTTGAGTTTTTGCATTCTCACTTTATTATCGTGAGCTTTCTCAATCTGTTCCCTCAGTATAGTTCCTAGTCTTCCTATGGTAATCGCAAGAACAATTGCGATGACTAGAAACCAATAGTTGTGAATTTCAGTCATTTTGAAATCCTCGGTTACTGTTGGTAGATTTAATTTACATCGATTTGAAAAAAGACAGCCACATAATTGTCTGACAATTTTATTTTCATCATCATTTATTCATTTTTGATTAGACAATTTCAAAATAACTTTAAAAAAAATATTTAATTATATGATTTTTATTATTTTTTTAATAATTATCACTTTTAAAACTGTCAAACAATTAACTTAAATTCACTCTGGTTTTAAGCATTTTCCACGAAATTAATGGCAGTTGGTCTTGCCAAATGATCAATGGTTTTAATTTTTGATTAGAAAAATACAAAATCACATAAAACTGATGATCAAACATACCTGTCACTTGGCTACGCTGAATCTGTGTGGAACTCGATATCTTGAATGACCATTCAGCATGATCGAGCTGTTCTAAATGCTCAACATAAGGCTGACGAAAGTGAATACCCCATACTACACATCCGACCAATAACACAACAATACAAAGTATAGGATGTAATAATTGAAATAATCCAAACATCATTAAAGCAAAAAATACAGACTGAAACACAATCACAATTCGACTGCGTTTCAGATGAAAGGCATGATGCGATGCCACAATCGGCACATCAGCCATGAACGTAGTGCTTCAGTTTATTGATCAACGCGCGCAATTCTGGACGAGATGGTTCTGAAACTTCCATAAACCAATCAAGTAAATCAGGATCTTCTTGATCAACCAATTCTTTAAATAATGCTTTTTCAGCGTCATCTGCAAGAAGATAATATTGTTTTACATATGGGTCGAAGTACACATCAATTTCTTTGAGCCCACGACGTGCACGATAAACCACTTTACGTTCTTCAAGTGTAATTTCTTCAGACATGATATTCCCCCAAATTGAACTGTTTACTCTTCTAGTGTACCCGAATACCTGCATCACACCGTAATAAATTCTTTTGACTGACCAAATTTATCAAAACGATCAAGTAAATGATGATTCATCACATTGTATCTTGATTCAATTTTTCGTATTTTCTAACTGAACAATAATTCTTCCTAGGGAAAATATAACAATGCAATCAGGTGCAATTCGTCCTTTAACTAACATGTTGCCACGTAATTTATTTAATGCCGAACATGAAGCATTTCGTGAAACTGTACGTAAATTTTATGAAAAAGAAGTTGTTCCAAATATTGAAAAGTACGAACAACAACAACATGTAGATCGTGATTTATGGAACAAAGCTGGGGAAATGGGGCTTCTGTGTGCCACAATGCCTGAAGAATACGGTGGTTATGGTGTAGACCGTCTTTACAGTATGATTTTGATTGAAGAGCAAGCCTATGCTATGGATTCTTCGACAGGTTTTTCATTACACTCAGACATTGTTGCCAATTATGTCAACAATTTCGGTAATGAAGAACAAAAGAAAAAATGGTTGCCTAAAATGGCTTCAGGTGAAACTGTTACAGCGATAGCAATGACCGAACCAGGAACAGGTTCAGATTTACAAGCGGTACGAACAACTGCTGTGCTAGATGGCGATGAATATGTCATTAATGGTTCTAAAATTTTTATTACGAATGGCTATTTATGCGACATGGCGATTGTCGTCTGTAAAACAGGCAGTACTGACAAAGGTTCATCAAACTTATCACTAATTATTGTTGAAGCTGATCGTGTAGGTTTTAGCAAAGGTAAACCGCTTAATAAAATAGGCATGAAAGGTCAGGACACTTGTGAGTTATTTTTTGAAGATGTTCGTGTACCAAAGGAAAATTTACTCGGTATGGAAGGCATGGGCTTTATGATGCTCATGAAAGAATTGGCTTGGGAACGTATGCTTGTTGCTATTATCTGCCAAGCAGGTTCAGAAGCTGCATTTTCTCATACTGTTCAATATACAAAAGATCGTAAAGCCTTTGGTAAGCCAATTAGTGCATTCCAAAATACACGTTTTAAACTTGCTGAAATGCGTACCGAAATTGACTTCTCTCGTGCTTATTTAGACCGTTGTATGGAATTACAACTTGAAGAAAAACTCGGAATTGATGCGGCTGCGGCTGCAAAATATAAAATTTCGGAATTATTCTCAAAAGTCGTCGATGAGTGTTTACAATTACATGGCGGCTATGGATACATGCTTGAATATCCAATTGCCCGTGCGTATATCGATAACCGTGCAAATCGTATTTATGCAGGAACCAATGAAATTATGAAAGAACTTATTTCACGTTCATTATAAAAATAAAATCATAAAAAAATAAGGAGCATATGCTCCTTATTTTTATCAACTCATTTAAATTTATATAAAGAATCAAAAAAAGGAACTTACGCTCCTTTTATCATAATGAATAACATCAATCCATCAAGAAACTAATTTAGGCTTTTTTACAGCATCAAGCTCTCTTTTACTGAATTGTAAAACATCATCATTAAAGCTCGCATTTTTTAGTTCTTTACGATCAGCAAGATAATTATTAGTCACTTTCCAAGGCGCATGTTTACCTTGTTTCGGCATCACATCTATCGCACGGGCAACATAACCTGAAGTCAAACTGCCCATCACAGTATCATCTTCCATTTCAGATGCATCACCTTTTGCAATGACTTCATCATAACCATTCTTCTCCATATGATTAAGAAGTCGGCTAATATATTGACCCGCAATATCCACCTTTAATGTCCAAGATGCATTGATATAGCCAATAATCATCGCCATATTTGGTACATCACTAACCATCACACCCTGATATAACATATGTTTAGAGGTATCCAATGGCTTCCCATCAACACTTCCTTTCACACCACCTAAAATTTGAATTTCAAGACCTGTTGCAGATACAATAATATCTGCATCTAAGTGCTTACCTGATTTAAGCTGAATGCCTGTTTCAGTAATTTTTTCAATATGGTCTGTTTCAACAGAAGCTTTACCTGAACGCAAAGTTTTAAATAAATCACCATCTGGAACAACACAAAGGCGCTGCTCCCATGGGTTATAGTTAGGTGTAAAGTGTTTCATATCCACTTTACCTTTTAGCTGCAATTCAATAGATTTCAATAATAATTTACGCAAAATTTTAGGCTGTTTCTCTGCCAATGCATAAATACCACGTTGCATACCGATATTTCGTGCGCGCGTCAGTTTATATGCCACATCTTCAGGCAAAATCTTACGCATCTTGTCATAAACCATATCTACCGATGGAATCGTAGCAATATAAGTTGGAGAGCGCTGTAGCATTGTCACATGACTAGCTCCGCCTTTAGCAAGCGCAGGCACAAGTGTAATGGCTGTGGCACCACTACCAATAATCACTACTTTTTTACCTTGATAATCTAGATTTTTAGGCCAAAATTGCGGATTAACAAATTCACCTTTAAACGACTCTTTTCCAGGAAAATCAGGCTGATAACCACGATCATGATTATAATAACCAGTACAACCAATTAAAAAATTTGCTTGCCACGTTTGAATTTTTTGATTCTCATCTTCAATTTCTACAGTCCATTTTTTGATTGAAGAATCATAATTTGCAGATAACACACGATGCTTAAAGAGAATTTTTTCTTTCAACTTATATTCATCAACAACTTCTGAAACATATCCCTTGATTGATGTTCCATCTGCTAAAACTTTCGCTTCCTGCCAAGGTTTAAAATTAAAACCGAATGTCGACATATCTGAATCTGAGCGAATACCGGGGTAGTTAAAAAGATCCCATGTTCCGCCAACATTTTCACGACGTTCAATAATCGTAAAAGAGCGGTTTGGTGAATTACGCACAAGATGTGTTGCAACACCAATACCAGAAATACCTGCGCCAACAATGAGAATATCAATTTGTTTATCCATGTTCTTTTTATAACCTTTTCATGAGTACATTTTTATTAAAGCACAAATTTGACAATACACAATGTCAAGTTTGAGTTTTTATCATTTTTTTTATATCAATTCAGGACAAGTCACATATTTTGTCTAACAATCAGGCAATAAAAAAGGTCGGTAAAATACCGACCTTTTTCGAACAACCGACTGTTCTATGGCGTTAAGTAATTAGTTTACTTCACGATCCACAAGCTCTACATAAGCCATCGGCGCAGCATCACCTGCACGGAAACCAGCTTTAAGAACACGTAGATAACCGCCGTTACGTTCTTTGTAACGAGGGCCAAGAACGGTAAATAATTTACCAACAGTTGCTGCTGAACGAGTACGAGCAAACGCTAAACGGCGGTTTGCTACTGTATCGTTTTTAGCTAAAGTGATTAAAGGCTCAGCTACACGACGTAACTCTTTTGCTTTAGGCACAGTTGTTTTAATCAACTCGTGTTCAAACAAAGAATTAGCCATGTTTTGGAACATCGCTTTACGATGACTGCTTGTACGGCCTAATTTCACACCACTATTACGATGACGCATGGTGATAGTCCTACTTAATTAACGGCTACGATAAGCAAAGCGATCATCCATACGGAGGCTAGCCGGAGGCCAGTTCTCTAAACGCATGCCGAGTTGCAAAGCTTTCGATGCCAGAACATCTTTGATTTCAGTAAGCGATTTTTTACCTAAGTTAGGAGTTTTTAACAACTCTACTTCAGTACGCTGTACCAAATCACCGATGTAGTAAATATTTTCTGCTTTCAAACAGTTAGCAGAACGAACAGTTAGCTCTAGATCATCCACTGGACGAAGCAAGATCGGATCAACTTCTTCACGAGGTTCTTGAGCAACAGGAGCTTGATCTTTCTGAAGATCAACAAAAATTGCAATTTGTTGTTGCAAGATTGTTGCCGCTTTGCGGATTGCTTCTTCTGGATCAACTGTACCATTAGTTTCAAGATCAATGATAAGTTTATCAAGGTCAGTACGTTGTTCTACACGAGCATTTTCAACTGTGTAAGACACACGTTTGATCGGGCTATAAGAAGCATCTAACTGTAAACGACCTACAGGGCGAGTTTCGCCTTCAGGGAAGCGTGAGTCAGATGTTTCATAACCACGGCCTTGAGCAACTTTCAGGCGCATTTTTAATGAGCCTGAAGCACTTAAAGTACCAATCAAATGTTCAGGGTTAACCACTTCAACATTATGAGGTAAACGAAGATCGGCAGCAGTTACGTCACCAGCCCCTTGCTTTTCTAATGTTAAATATGCTTCGTTCTGATCGAACAGCTTAATCGACAATCCTTTTAGGTTCAGCAAGAGCTCGACGATGTCCTGCTGCAAGCCTTCTAAAGTACTGTACTCGTGCTCGACACCTTCTATCTCAACTTCAACCACAGCAGCGCCAGGTAAAGAAGACAATAGAATGCGACGTAAAGCATTACCTAAAGTATGGCCAAAACCACGCTCTAAAGGCTCAAGAATCACTTTTGCCGAGGTCCCGCTTGCCGCATCGACCTTGATCGCTTGCGGAGTTAGAAACTCGTTTGCAGTACGCGTCATTATTGCTACCTCAAGGATTATTTAGAATACAATTCTACAATCAAGCTTTCGTTAATTTCAGCAGGTAGATCAGAACGATCTGGTGCAGCTTTAAACGTACCTTCAAGTTTCGAATGATCGATCTCGATCCAAGAAGCCGTACCACGTTGAGTAGCTAATTCAATTGCGTTTTTAATACGTAATTGTTGTTTAGCACCTTCGTGAACTGCAATCACGTCACCCGCTTTAACTTGGATTGAAGCGATGTTAACGCGACGACCATTTAAAGTGATTGAACGGTGAGATACAAGCTGACGAGCTTCTGCACGTGTAGAACCAAAGCCCATACGATAAACTACGTTATCAAGACGGCTTTCAAGCAACTTCAATAAGTTTTCACCTGTTGCGCCTTTAACACGAGCAGCTTCTTTATAGTAGTTACTAAATTGACGCTCTAAAACACCGTACATACGACGTACTTTTTGTTTTTCACGTAATTGTAGTGAGTACTCAGATTGTTTACCACCACGAGCTCCGCCATGTTGGCCAGGAGCTTTAGCAGCTTTTTTAGTTTTGACGTCAAATGGTTTAACGCCAGATTTTAATTGCAGGTCTGTCCCTTCGCGGCGAGAGAGTTTGCATTTTGGACCAATATAACGAGCCATGAATGTTTCTCCTTACACACGACGTTTTTTAGGTGGACGACAACCGTTGTGCGGAATCGGTGTCACATCAGTAATGCTGTTAATTTTATAACCCACTGCACCTAATGCACGAACCGCAGATTCACGACCTGGACCAGGACCTTTTACAAGGACGTCCAAGTTTTTCAAACCGTAATCCAAAGCAGCTTTACCAGCAACTTCAGCAGCTACCTGAGCAGCAAACGGTGTTGATTTACGCGATCCACGGAAGCCTTGTCCACCTGAAGTAGCCCAAGCCAATGCATTACCTTGACGATCAGTAATCGTAACAATGGTGTTATTAAAAGAAGCGTGAATGTGTGCAACACCTTCAGAGACGGTACGAGTGACCTTCTTGCGTGCGCGAGTATCTTTAGCCATCTTTTAGCTTCCAGAAATCTTATTTCTTAATAGGTTTGCGCGGACCTTTACGGGTACGAGCGTTAGTTTTGGTGCGTTGTCCACGAACAGGCAAGCTGCGACGATGACGAAGACCGCGGTAGCAGCCTAAATCCATTAAACGTTTAATGTTCATGGAAATTTCGCGACGTAAATCACCTTCGGTTGGAACCTTAGTAATTTCTGCACGAATCGCATCAAGCTGAGCATCATCTAATTCACGGATTTTAGTCGTAGTAGCAATACCAACAGCAGCTAAAATGTTTTTAGCTGTATGGCGACCAATACCAAAAATATACGTAAGAGAGATAACAGCATGCTTGTTATCCGGAATGTTTACACCGGCAATACGAGCCATTCAAATTCTCCAAAAAGGCAGTAGAGATAATCAACCGCCCTACAAAAATCTTGAAGGGCGGATAATAACCTAATTAGCCTACTGAAATCAACAGGTCTTAATTAAATTAACCTTGACGCTGCTTATGACGAGGTTCAGCGCTACAAATTACGCGAATAACCCCATTACGACGGATAACTTTACAGCTACCACATATTTTTTTTACAGAAGCCTGTACTTTCATGATGAAACCTCTAAGTGCGCTTATCCTTTAGGATGAGCAGTCGTTTTTTTCATTAATGATTGATTATCATATTGATGCGAAGTGAGATGAGCTTGTAGCTGAGCCATGAAGTCCATTACAACAACTACTACAATCAGTAATGATGTTCCACCCAAATGGAATGGAATACCAAATGAACTTTGCAGAATCATTGGCATCAAACATACGACTGTAATATAAATTGCACCAATAAATGTCAATCGATTAAGAATATGATCTAAGTAACGAGCAGTTTGCTCACCTGGGCGAATACCAGGTACGTAAGCTCCGCTGCGTTTCAAGTTTTCTGAAACTTCCTTAGGACTGAAAACCAGCGCCGTATAAAAATAACAGAAAAAGATAATTAACGCACCAAAGAGTACCAGATACAAAGGCTGTCCAGGCGATAAGACCAATGCTAGATCTTGAAGACCGCGTTTAATAAAACCTGCATTTGGATCAGCACTACCTAACCATTGACCTAAACTTGCAGGGAACAGCAATAACGAACTTGCGAAAATTGCTGGAATAACCCCTGCCATATTAATCTTCAATGGCAAGTGTGTCTGTTGCGCAGTGAATACACGACGACCTTGTTGTTTCTGAGCATAATTCACAGCGATACGACGCTGTGCTTTCTCAATAAATACAATTGCAGCCAAAACCGCAACTGAAAGTAAACCAAATACCGCTAATCCAATCAAGCTCGCAGACCCATTACTCACGCTAGTGAATGACTGAGTCACAATGCCTGGTAAACCAGCTACAATACCTGCAAAAATGATCATAGAGATACCATTACCAACACCACGTTCGGTAATCTGCTCTCCTAACCACATTAAGAACATTGTGCCTGCGACTAAAGAAGTCAGTGCTGGAATATAAAATGCCAATCCAGATGTCAAAGTAATCCCTTGACTAATAAGACCAGCACACATTCCCACACCCTGCACAAGTGCAAGTATCAAGGTACCATAGCGTGTATATTGATTAATCTTACGCTTACCCTGTTCGCCTTCTTTCTTTAATGCCTCCAACGAGGGAACAACTGTCGACATTAACTGCACGATAATCGATGCAGAAATATACGGCATAATTCCCAACGCTAGAATGGACATTCGTTCCAATGCCCCGCCCGAAAACATGTTAAATAAGCCAAGGAAGGTTCCTTCATTGTCTTTAAAAAACTGACTCAAAGCGACATTATCAATACCTGGCAGCGGAATATGCGCTCCTAGTCGAAAGACAACCAAAGCACCAATCAAGAACATTAATCGGCGAATAATTTCACGATATTTCACATGAAATGGCTGACCTTTCATCATGTTGACATGACCTGAAGAACTAGGAGACATAGACACTTGCGATTACTCCTCGACTTTACCGCCAGCAGCTTCTAGAGCAGCTTTAGCGCCTTTAGTCAGAGCTACACCCTGTACAGTAAATGCACGAGTGATTTCACCAGAAAGAACAATACGAGCACGCAACATATCTTTACGTACAACGTTTGCAGCTTTTAAAGTTTCAAGTGAAACAATATCACCTTCAACTTTAGTAAGTTCAGACAAGCGTACTTCAGCAGTTTTCAAAGCCAATTGGCTAGTGAAACCGAATTTAGGTAAACGACGATATAACGCAGTTTGACCACCTTCGAAACCTGGACGAGTACCACCGCTCTTACGTGAGTTTTGACCTTTGACACCACGGCCACCAGTCTTACCAACACCAGAACCGATACCACGGCCTAGACGACGGCTATCACGTTTTGCACCTTCAGCAGGTGAAAGTTCATTTAAACGCAGAGTCATGGCTTACTCCTCTACACTAACCATATAGTAGACTTGGTTGATCATACCACGGTTAGAAGGCGTATCTTGCACTTCTACAGTATGACCAATACGACGCAGACCTAAACCTTTAAGGCTAAGCTTGTGATTTTTCAAGCGATGCGCAGAAGATTTAGTCTGGGTAACTTTAATCGTTTTCATGATTGATTACCCTTGAATTTGTTCTACTGAAAGGCCACGTTTAGCAGCAACTTTCTCAGGAGAAGTCATGTCACGCAAACCATTAAAAGTAGCGTTCACAACGTTAGCTGCATTTGTAGAACCGTAGCACTTAGTCAATACATTACGTACGCCAACTGCTTCAAGTACTGCACGTACTGAACCACCAGCAATTACGCCTGTACCTTCAGATGCAGGTTGCATGTAAACACGGCTTGCACCGTGACGTGCATTGATCGGGTGCTGTACAGTACCATCAACAAGATCAACAGTGATCATGTTACGACGCGCAGCTTCAAGTGCTTTAGAAATAGCAGCTGGAACTTCACGTGCTTTACCACGACCAAAACCTACACGACCATTACCATCACCCACAACAGTTAATGCTGTGAAAGAGAAGATACGACCACCCTTAACAACTTTGGCTACACGATCAACGGCAACCAGCTTTTCAACAAGACCTTCGTTTTGTTCAACTTTAGCCATGATTAGAACTCCAAGCCGTTTTCACGAGCAGCATCAGCCAAGGCTTTGATACGACCATGATATTTAAAACCAGAACGGTCAAATGCTACTTTAGTAACACCAGCAGCTTTCGCGCGCTCTGCGATTAAAGCACCTACTTTAGTAGCAGCATCTACATTACCTGTAGAACCACTACGTAAAGATGCATCCAAAGTAGAAGCTTGCGCTAATACTTTGCCACCATCCGCAGAAATAACTTGAGCATAAATGTGACGCGGTGTGCGGTTTACACACAAACGAGTCGCACCCAATGCACGGATGTGCAAGCGTGTGCTTTTCGCACGACGCAAACGGGATTGTTTCTTTTCGTTCATAAGAACCTCGCGCCTTATTTCTTCTTAGCTTCTTTACGAAGTACAACTTCGTCAGAATAACGAACACCTTTACCTTTATACGGCTCTGGTGGACGATATCCACGGATATCTGCAGCTACTTGACCAAGCAAATGTTTGCTTGCTGATTTCAAAATGATTTCAGTTGCAGTAGGAGTTTCAGCAGTTACGCCTTCAGGAAGAGCGTAATCAATCGGGTGCGAAAAACCAAGGTTAAGATGTACAGTTGTACCTTTAACCGCAGCTTTATAACCAACACCGATAAGCTGCAACTTACGTTCGAAGCCTTCGCTAACACCTTTTACAAGGTTATTTAACACAGCGCGAGCAGTACCAGCTTGCATCCAAGAATCTTTCGATTCTGAAATTGGAGCAATTTGAAGTTTACCTTCTTCCTGTTTAAGCTCGACCAGCGCATGCAGGTTGAAAGACAACGTACCTTTGCTGCCTTTCACTTCGACCTGCCGGCCGTTCTGAGTAACTGTTACACCATTCGGTACAGTTACTGGGGCTTTAGCCACACGAGACATGAGGAATCACCTATTAAGATACAAAAGCAATAACTTCACCACCAACGCCTGCAGAACGTGCAGCGCGATCAGTCATGATGCCTTTGCTTGTAGAAACAATTGCAATACCTAAACCTTGCTTAACGCTAGGAAGGTTATCTTTACCGCGATACTGACGTAGACCTGGACGGCTTACGCGTTTCACAGTTTCAATAACTGGTTTGCCTTCATAGTATTTTAACGTAATTGTTAAAGTTGCTTTACCTTCAGCATCAGCAACTTCTACGTTAGAAATATAACCTTCTTGTTGAAGTACGCTAGCAATAGCAACTTTCAACTTAGAATTAGGCATAGAAACAGTTTGTTTTTTAGCCATTTGTGCGTTACGAACACGTGTTAGCATGTCGGCAACGGTATCTTGCATACTCATTTATAGTGCTCCTTACCAGCTTGCCTTAACAACGCCCGGTACATCACCTTGCATAACTGTTTCACGCAATTTGTTACGGCTTAAGCCAAACTTACGGAAATAGCCATGTGGACGACCAGTTAAACCACAACGGTTACGTAGACGTACTGGAGATGCATTACGTGGTAATGCTTGAAATTTCATCATCGCTTCAAAACGTTCTTCATCTGTAGCATTTACGTTTGCAATAATTGCTTTTAATTCAGCACGTTTTGCAGCGTATTTAGCAACAGTAGCTTCGCGTTTCAACTCGCGATTAATCATACCTTTCTTAGCCATATCGACCTCTTATTTGAACGGGAAGCCGAATGCACGCAATAGCGCACGGCCTTCGTCATCGGTGCGAGCAGTCGTAGTAACGGTAATATCCATACCACGAATACGATCAATCTTATCAAAATCGATTTCAGGGAACATAATCTGTTCCTTAAGACCCATTGAATAGTTACCACGACCATCGAATGATTTCGCAGAAAAACCGCGGAAGTCACGAATACGAGGAATCGCAATAGAGATCAAACGGTCTAAGAATTCGTACATACGTTCGCCGCGTAAAGTTACTTTACAACCAATCGGCCAACCATCACGGATTTTAAAACCTGCGATTGATTTACGAGCTAATGTAAGAACTGGTTTTTGACCAGCAATAGCTTGCATATCAGATAAAGCACCATCAAGGAGTTTTTTGTCAGCTGCTGCTGCGCCAACACCCATGTTGATCGTGATTTTAGTAATGCGAGGAATTTCCATCACATTCTTAACACCTAAAGTCTCTAATAATTGAGCTTTAAGTTCGTCGTTATAACGTGTTTTAAGTCTGGCCATAGCCTATTTCAACCTATTACTTCGCCGCCGCCACTGATTCACCATTTGATTTATAAACGCGAGTTTTCGCGCCTTCAATCACTTGGTAACCAACACGGTCAGCCTTTTGGGTTGTAGCATTAAAAATTGCTACGTTTGAAATATGAAGCGAAGCTTCTTGTGTAACTACAGCGCCTTCAGCACCTGTTGCACGATTCGGCTTTTGATGCTTCTTAACCAAGTTAAGGCCTTCAACCATAACGCGGTCATTTGAAACAGACAAAACAGTACCTTGTTTGCCTTTTTCTTTACCTGCGATCACAATTACTTGATCGCCTTTTCTAATCTTAGCCATGATTGCCTCTATTATAGAACTTCAGGAGCCAATGAAATGATTTTCATGAACTGTTCAGTACGAAGTTCACGAGTCACTGGTCCGAAAATACGAGTGGCAATCGGAGCCTTGTTGTTGTTCAAAATAACTGCAGCATTATCATCAAAACGGATCACAGAACCATCTGGACGACGAATACCGAATTTAGTACGAACTACAACTGCATTCATCACGTCACCTTTTTTAACACGGCCACGTGGAATTGCTTCTTTTACAGTAACTTTAATAATGTCGCCAACAGAAGCATAACGACGATGTGAACCACCTAGTACTTTAATACATTGTACGCGGCGAGCACCACTGTTGTCTGCTACGTCTAGCATACTTTCGGTTTGAATCATTGCCCTACTCCAAAACCGAGTCGCATCACCGGTCGCAATTTCGAAAGGCTCAAAGAGTACTCGAAATTGACCAATGATGCAACCAGAACGTTAATTACTCAGCAGCAGCTTCAATCACTTCAACTAAAGTCCAAGACTTAGTTTTAGACATTGGGCGGCTTTCTTTGATAGTTACAACATCACCAGTTTTAGCTGTGTTGTTCTCATCATGAGCGTGTAATTTAGTTGAACGGCGAATTGATTTGCCATACAACGGGTGTTGAACGCGGCGTTCAATAAGTACAACGATAGATTTTTCCATCTTGTCGCTTACTACTTTGCCTGTTAACGTGCGAACTGTTTGCTCACTCATTGTCCGTTCCCCTGTTTTTCGGTAAGGAGTGTCTTGATGCGTGCAATAGTTTTACGAGTAACCGCAACTTCATGCGATTTACCCAATTGACCAGTTGCTTTCGCCATGCGAAGACGGAATTGGTTAAGCTGTTGCTCATCAAGCAAAGCTGTCAATTCTTCTACCGATTTTTCACGTAGATCTTTAGTTTTCATTACATCACCGTCTTAGTAACGATAGTGGTTTTGAAAGGAAGTTTAGCTGCAGCAAGCTTAAATGCTTCTGTAGCCAATTCATCACTAACACCATCCATTTCGTACAAGATCTTACCTGGTTTGATTTGGCAAACCCAGTATTCCACAGAACCTTTACCTTTACCCATACGAACTTCTAATGGTTTTTCAGTAATTGGTTTATCAGGGAAAACACGGATAAAGATCTTACCACCACGTTTTACACGACGGCTAATTGTACGACGCGCTGCTTCAATTTGACGCGCAGTCATTTGACCACGTTCAACTGATTTAAGAGCAATAGTACCAAAAGAAATAGTGCTACCGCGATGCGCTAGACCAGTGTTACGGCCTTTTTGTACCTTACGAAATTTAGTACGTTTAGGTTGCAACATGGATTATTCTCCTTTTTCAGCAGAACGATCATTGCGACGACCACGACGCTCCTGACCTTCACCACGACCACGACCGCGTTTAGCTGGACGATCTTCTGCAGGAGCAGGGTTCATGACTTGTTTCATGCCACCTAAAATCTCACCACGGAAAATCCAAACTTTAACACCAATCGTACCGTAAGTTGTTTCAGCACGCATAGTAGCATAGTCGATGTCAGCACGAAGTGTATGCAAAGGTACACGACCCTCACGATACCACTCAGTACGAGCAATCTCAGCACCGCCTAGACGACCTGAAACTTCAACTTTGATACCTTTAGCACCAGCACGCATAGAATTCTGAACCGCACGCTTCATAGCACGACGGAACATTACACGCTTTTCTAATTGAGAAGCAATTGCTTCAGCAACTAAACGAGCATCTAGGTCTGGACGGTCGATTTCATTGATGCTTACTTGCGCAGGAATACCCATAATTTGAGTAAGTTCACGCTGTAATTTCTCAATATCTTCGCCTTTTTTACCGATAACGATACCAGGACGAGCTGTGCTAATAGTTACTTTAGCAGCGCCAGTAGGACGTTCGATAAGAATATTGCTGATCATCGCGCTTTTAAGTTTTTTAGTTAAAAACTCACGAACCTGAAGATCTTTAAGCAAATATTCAGCGTATTGTTTCGGACTCGCATACCAGTTGGCGTTATGACGTTTTACAACACCAAGGCGGATACCGATTGGATGAACCTTCTGACCCATATCAAACCCCTACCTTAACGGTAATGTGACAAGTACGCTTAGTAATACGATCTGCACGGCCTTTAGCACGCGGCATAATACGCTTAAGGCTAGTGCCTTCATCAACGTAAATCGTAGAAACTTTAAGGTCGTCTACATCTAAACTGTTATTGTGTTCAGCGTTTGCAATCGCAGATTCCAATGCTTTTTTAACTAAAACTGCAGCTTTTTTGTTGCTGAAGTTCAAGATGTTAAGCGCGTGAGCAACTGATTTGCCACGGATTAAATCTGCAACCAAACGAGTTTTTTGTGCCGAGATAGCGGCACCGCGTAATTTAGCAGTAACTTCCATCATAGCACCTTAACGTTTAGATTTCTTGTCAACACCGTGACCACGATAGGTACGAGTTGGCGCGAATTCACCGAGTTTATGACCAACCATGTGTTCAGATACAATCACTGGAACATGGTTACGGCCATTATGGACAGAAATTGTTAAACCAACAAAATCCGGGAGGATCATCGAGCGACGCGACCAAGTTTTGATCGGCTTACGGTTATTAGCCGCGATAGCCGCTTCAACCTTAGCGAACAAGTGCGCATCGACGAATGGGCCTTTTTTCAGAGAACGAGGCATTGTCAGATTCCTTTACTTGTTACTTAACGCGACGGTCGCGAATGATCATCTTAGTCGTACGCTTATTGGTACGTGTCTTGTACCCTTTAGCTTTTTGACCCCATGGGCTTACAGGTTGAATACCTTTGTTACGCCCTTCACCACCACCATGTGGATGGTCTACTGGGTTCATCGCCATACCACGAACGGTAGGACGAACGCCACGCCAGCGAGATGCACCTGCTTTACCAAGTGAACGAAGGTTGCTTTCTGAGTTAGATACTTCACCTAACACAGCGCGACATTCAACGTGTACTTTACGCATTTCGCCAGAACGTAGACGAATAATTGCGTAAGAACCGTCACGACCCAACAACTGAGCAGAAGTACCAGCAGAACGTACTAACTGTGCGCCCTTACCAATTTTAAGCTCGATGTTATGAAGTGTAGAACCGATTGGCATATTACGAAGTGGTAAGCAGTTACCTGGACGAATTGGAGCATCGTTACCAGACTGAACTTTATCACCAGCGCGCAAACCTTTAGCAGCGATGATATAACGACGCTCACCGTCAGCATAAAGCACAAGTGCAATATGTGATGTACGGTTAGGATCGTATTCAATACGCTCTACAGTTGCTGGAATGCCATCTTTATTACGTTTAAAGTCAACAAGACGGTAGTGCTGTTTATGACCACCACCTACGTGACGAGTCGTAATGTGACCGTTGTTATTACGACCACCAGTACGTTTTTTAGCTTCAACCAACGGTGCATGCGGTGCGCCTTTGTGAAGGTGGTCATGAACCACTTTCTCTACAAAGCGACGTCCCGGAGACGTTGGCTTACATTTTTGAATCGGCATAATCTTCGTCCTTATTCCGCTGCGGTTTCAGCGGTATCGCCCAAGTCAGCCATTTCAACATCTTGGCCAGCTTTCAGGGTGACGTATGCTTTTTTAACATCAGAACGACGTCCTAATGTTTTACCAAAGCGTTTTGTTTTCCCTTTAGTGATCGTCGTGTTAACTTTAACAACTTCGACACCAAATAGTTGCTCAACAGCTTTTTTGATTTCAAGTTTGTTTGCGTTAATAGCAACTTTAAAAACTTGAACACCAGCAGTTTCGCCTAAAACTTGTGCTTTTTCTGAGAATACAGGTCCTTGAAGGACTTGATAGATACGTTCGTTGTTCATCCGAGTTCTACCTCAATTTTCTTAGCAGCAGCTACAGACATAACAACTTTGTCGAACGCGATCAAACCAACAGGATCGATCCCAGCAGCATCAACCACATCAACATGTGGAATGTTACGTGCAGCTAAATATAGATTTTCATCTACAGCCTCAGTAACGATTAATGCGCGAGTAGCGTTCAAGTCGTTAAGCTTTGCAAGCAATTCTTTAGTTTTAGGAGCTTCAACAGAGAACTCTTCAACCAAAATAAGACGATCCTGACGAACTAGTTCAGCAAGGATACATTGCATTGCACCGCGGTACATTTTACGGTTAACTTTTTGAGACCAATCTTGTGGACGAGCAGCAAAAGTCTTACCACCACCAACCCAAATTGGGCTACGAATAGAACCAGCACGCGCACGGCCTGTACCTTTTTGACGGAAAGGTTTTTTACCACCGCCAGATACTTCACCACGTGATTTTTGAGCTTTAGAACCTTGACGGCCACCAGCTAAATATGCTGTTACTACTTGGTGAACAAGTGCTTCGTTAAAGTCACGACCAAACGCAACTTCAGACAACTCAACAGCTGAACCGGAAACAGTATTTAAATTCACAATATTTCCCCTCAGGCCTTGATCGTAGGACGAACGATAACGTCGCCACCGGTAGCACCAGGAACCGCACCTTTAACAACTAGAACTGAACGTTCTGTGTCGATAGAAACGATTTCAAGACCCTGTGTAGTTACGCGTTCAGCACCTAAATGGCCAGCCATTTTTTTGCCTTTGAATACGCGACCAGGTGTCTGGTTTTGACCAGTAGAACCTAAAACACGGTGAGAAAGTGAGTTACCGTGAGTTGCATCTTGCGTACGGAAGTTCCAACGCTTAACACCACCTTGGAAACCTTTACCTTTAGATTGACCAGTTACGTCAACAATTTGACCCACTGTGAACAATTCAACGGTAAGAGAACCACCAACTTCACGACCTTCAAGATCAGCTTCTGTAGCGCGGAATTCTTGAACTAGACGACCAGCAGCAACACCAGCTTTCGCAAAGTGACCTTTCTGAGCGTTAGTTACGCGAGATTCGCGACGTTCACCAGTAGTGATTTGAATCGCTTGATAACCATCAGTTTCAAGCGTTTTGATTTGAGTGATACGGTTAGGATCAACCTCAATCACTGTTACAGGTACAGAAACACCAGCATCTGTAAAGATACGTGTCATACCGCACTTGCGACCGACTAAACCAATAGCCATGTGCATAAACCTCTAAAAAAGCGGCCTAATTAACTTAGAGCGTTAATTAACCCGAAAGCCTTAACCCAATGCGATCTGAACATCAACACCAGCTGCAAGATCCAACTTCATCAACGCATCTACAGTTTTGTCTGTAGGTTGAACGATGTCGATCAAACGCTTGTATGTGCGGATTTCATATTGGTCACGCGCATCTTTGTTTACATGCGGTGATGTCAAAACGTTAAAACGTTCGATACGTGTAGGCATAGGGATTGGACCACACACCTGTGCACCTGTACGTTTTGCTGTTTCTACGATCTCTTGAGAAGATTGATCAATTAAACGGTGATCAAAAGACTTAAGACGGATACGAATTCTCTGGTTAGACATACCAGTTAACTCCAAGCCAAATATATAAAGAATCACTCCTGACGCATCTCACCCCACTAAAAAAGGATAAGTGTCAAGAGCAGTGAAAATCACTATGGTCATGATCGATGCCATGACTGTAACGATATCTGAACGACGTTATTTGCCATTCAGCCCATCATATTGAAGGGTCACTTATTATAGCGACTGTTTAACACTTAAGCAAACGCTATTGCCATTTTTTCCCAGATTTTAGTGAATTAATTGTAAGCTATCACTTTTCTGTATAGTCATTGCCTTTAAGGCTGTAGCACATATTCAATTGCACGATTCAATAATTGATGCCCTGGAATAAATGCAGTTTTATCTGACTGCTCCAAATCTCTTAACGACTGCTGATTTTTCCCATAAAAAACATTTTGTTCTTCTTCATGTGCAACAAAAAGCTTTAAAGCTTGTGGTGTAATTTCAGGATGAAATTGAAAACCAAGTACATTGTTCCCAATTTGATACACTTGGTTATGACACACACTATTTTCCGCCAACCGAATTGCACCCTTTGGAAGGTCAAACGTTTCGCTATGCCACTGCATTACATCAACATGCTCAGGCAACTGAAAGTCACCTTCTTTACAATACAGGCTTTTAAAAACTCTAGTCCAACCAATCTCTTGAGTGTGGTGTCTGTGTACATTTGCACCCAATGCACTTGCAATCAGTTGCCCCCCCAAACATAAGCCTATAGCAGGTTTTGATGATGCTAAGTACCGTCTAAGCCAACGCTTTTCTATGCGTAACCACGGGTAATTAGCTTCATCATTCACACTCATCTCTCCTCCCATAATCATCAATAAATCAACATCTTCTATGTTGGGTAATGCTTCAATTTCCAGTTTAAAATCTTTAGGTAATGCAAAAAATTCGGTTGCACTAATTTCAGCTCCTTGTTGTTTTAGATATTCATAGCAACTGCCAAAACCCTCACCTGCAATATGTTGAAAATAATGTACTTTTAACTTTTTCATCATGTTAGACCCTATTCTTGTTATTTCATTTGAGATTAAAAATATTCATTGTTCTAATGCATAGTGCAAAAACGAAGCCAATATTTTGAATGGTGATAAATTTTCACAATTTAATTCTTTGCTCCGTAAATTTAATGTGCTTTTCTTTCATAAATATTTGTTTTCTAAAATTTAGAGTTTTCTGTGAAATATAATCATCAAACAGCTTTAATTCATGCACCTCGCAAAGCACCTCAATATATTGCGACAGTTCAACCGCCTTTATTTCGTGCATCGACCATTATTTTTAAAAATACCGATGCACTGTTTAATCGCCATTGGACGGATGCTTATGACTATAGTTATGGTACACATGGCACACCCACTACTTTTACTTTAGGCGATCATATTGCTCAAATAGAAGGCGGAAAATATTGCCTACTTGCACCAAGTGGTTTGTCTGCCATCAACCTCGTCAATTCTTGCTTTTTAGCGCATGGTGATGAAGTGTGGGTCTCAGATAACATTTATGGCCCCAATATGGAGCATTTGCGCAATCTTGAAATGCGCTATGGTATTACCGTCAAAGTCTACAACCCGATAGATATTGAATCATTCCAACCCACAGAAAAGGCGAAATTAATTTGGTTAGAAGCGGCTGGCTCAGTGACTTTAGAGTTTCCCGATTTAATCAATTTGGTTCAAAAAGCCAAAGTGCACAATATTCTGACTGCTCTCGATAATACTTGGGGGGCAGGACTTGCCTTTAATGCTTTCGACTTTTCAAGCGAACATTTAAGTGTAGATGTAACCGTGCATGCACTGACTAAATATCCAAGTGGTGGTGGTGATATTTTGATGGGTTCAGTGGTGACACGGGATGAAAAATTGCATCATCAATTATTCCGTATGCACGCCATTCAAGGCATCGCGATTTCAGGTGATGATGCAGCACAAGTTCAGCGTAGTCTTTCATCAATGCAACTACGTTATGAGCATCAATCTGCTTCAGCGATTACGCTGTTAGAATGGCTTAAAACTCAACCTGAGTTTGCACAAGTCCTCCACCCTGCCGACACAGACAATATTAGTCATCGTTTTTGGAAAGACACTTGCCAAACAGCGCAAAGTGCAGGGTTAGTCAGTGTTATTTTTAAACCTGAATATGATATGAGTGCCATTCGCTCATTTTGTGATAATTTATCATTATTCAAACTTGGCTTTAGCTGGGGTGGTCCAGTCAGCTTAGTGATGCTTTATAACCTCAAAGATATGCGTCATTTAGATACTCCACATTTAAAACAAGGTTTATTGGTGCGTTTTTGTATTGGTCTTGAACATCCACAAGACTTAATTCAAGATATCACCACAGCACTACATCATATGAAAACAAAATAAGCAGCGACATCAACGGAATAATCACAATAGGAACCGTACATGAGCACACCAATCGTAATTGCAAAAAAAACGTCAGATACTACACAAGATATTGTTTTACATTCACAGTTTGCTAACCGCCACGGTTTGATCGCAGGAGCAACAGGAACTGGAAAAACCGTAACATTAAAGGTACTTGCCGAAAGTTTTTCTCGTATAGGTGTGCCTGTATTTTTGGCAGATGCTAAAGGTGATGTTTCAAGTATTGCCAAAGCAGGCAGTAGCAATGCTAAGTTTGATGAGCGTATTAAAAGTTTAGGTATAAATGCTGTCCCATTCGCGGCGTCTCCAACCACTTTTTGGGATTTATTTGGTGAACAAGGGCATCCTATCCGAACCACTATTTCTGAAATTGGTCCTTTGCTTTTAGCACAAATGCTCAATCTAAATGAAACACAAGAAGGTGTACTTTCTGCGGTGTTTCGTATTGCAGATGACCAAGGTTTACTACTAATTGATTTTAAAGATTTAAAATCAATGCTGACTCATGTCAGTGAACATGCAGCCGAATTAAAAGCTGAATATGGCAATTTATCTCCTGCGAGCTTAGGTGCAATTCAACGTAATTTGCTCGCATTGGGTGATCAAGGTGCAGATCGCTTTTTTGGTGAACCTAGCCTCGATATTATGGATTTTATTCAAACCGATCCTAATGGTCATGGTTACATTAACTTATTGGCTGCCGACAAGCTCATGAATACCCCGAAACTCTATGCAACATTTTTATTATGGATGCTGTCTGAGTTATTTGAAAAATTACCTGAAGTCGGTGATATGGATAAACCTAAATTGGTATTCTTCTTCGATGAAGCCCATTTACTGTTTGACAATGCAAGTCCTGCGTTACAAGAGAAAATTCAACAAGTTGTACGCCTCATTCGTTCTAAAGGCGTAGGTATTTATTTTGTTACACAAAGCCCTTTAGACATTCCTGAGAATGTTCTTGGACAATTAGG
Source organism: Acinetobacter sp. TY2 (assembly GCF_046269225.1). Lineage (NCBI taxonomy): Bacteria > Pseudomonadati > Pseudomonadota > Gammaproteobacteria > Moraxellales > Moraxellaceae > Acinetobacter > Acinetobacter sp. TY2. The sequence continues at coordinate 203,909 of NZ_JBJZOR010000001.1, read as the reverse complement.
TAACCGTGTGCAACATGCTCTCCGTGCTTTTACTCCAAAAGATCAAAAAGCCGTAAAAACAGCTGCGGATACGTTTCGTGCCAACCCAACCTTCAAAGTCGATGAAGCCATTACTGAACTTGCAGTAGGTGAAGCCCTTATTAGCTGTCTAGATGAGCAAGGGACACCGCAAATTGTAGAGCGCGGCATGGTTATGCCTCCCTACTCTGCATTTAATCCCATTACCCTAGATGAGCGTAAAGCACTCATGGCTCAAAGTATTGTTGCTGGTGTTTACGATCAAATTGTTGATCGTGATAGCGCTTTTGAAATGTTACAACGTAAAGTCAGTGAAAATGAGCAACAGCTTGTTGCATTGCAAGTGGCAACTGAACAAGCCAAACAACTTGAGCAAATGCAAAAAGAACAAGCCAAGTTTCAAGCCAATATCGAAAAACAACAAAATAAAGAACAAGAACGCCTAGAAAAACTTCAAGCTAAAGAGGAAGAGAAAGCTGCTGCAGCACGCGCAAAAATAACACAAGATGTACTTGGTACTTTTGCAAAAAGTGTAGCACGTAGCTTAGGTGGTAGTACTGGGCAAAAACTAGTTCGTGGTCTATTAGGTTCATTGTTTGGTGGGCGCTGACCTTTTTTATTTCACCAATAAACACTTCATTTTAAAAAGCTTAAATTAAGGATAAACATTATCCTTAATTTTTTTATGCCTTTTTTACAACAAAGTTATTGTACATTTAAATATAAAGATGTATTTTAAATACATCTTTTAAATAGCCAGACAACAAGAGGTCCAGCAAATGACTCCTGAACATATTGAACTTGTAAAATCAACTGTTCCTGTATTACGTGAAAATGGTGTTGCTTTAACAAGCTACTTTTACAACCGCATGTTAAACAATCATCCTGAGTTAAAAAATATCTTTAACTTAGATAGCCAAAATTCTGGTCGCCAACCAAGAGCTTTAGCTGCTGCGGTTTTGGCGTATGCTGAACATATCGAAAATCCTTCTGTTTTAGCAAAAGCTATTGAACACATCACCACAAAACATGTCAGCTTAGATATTCAACCTGATCAATACGCGATTGTGGGTGAGAACCTTTTAAACTCAATCAGTGAAGTTCTCAATGTACCGATGGATTCTGAACTGATTGCCGCATGGGAAGTTGCATATTTACAATTGGCAGATATTTTAATTGGTGTTGAAAAACAAAAATATGAACGCTTAGCGACACAAAATGGTGGATGGGCAGGATGGCGCGACTTCACTATTAGTGACATTATAGCGACTGAACATGGGAAGCGCTTTACAGTTAAAGCAAGTGATGGTTTAACTATTATAGCTGCACCTGCTGGTCAATTTATTTCGGTAAAAGTTAAAGTACCTGGACAAGAACTACAGCAACCCCATCAATTCATCTTACTTTCAGGTGATGAACAACAGTACCAATTTGAAGTAAAAGCAACCGACAATCCAACCGAGTACTCAGTTTCAGATATTTTACTGAATCAATATAAAGTCGGCGATCAAGTTCAACTCACCGCTCCACAGGCAAAATAAGACTTTTCTATCTGCATTTAAATAGCAATAAATCGTAAATTTCAACTGAAAGCTCCCGAAAAGGGAGCTTTCAGGCTAAAATAATACAAACTACTAAGTCGCATCGATAAGATCACGCCAAAATGCAACTCAATAAATTCACTGATTATGCTTTACGCATACTCATGTATATTTCACGCTCTAGAGATACGCCTTATACCATTGCAGAAATTGCAGCAGATTTGCACGTCTCTCAAAATCATTTGACAAAAATTGTGCATTTTATGGCAAAGCAACATTGGATTATTACCACACGAGGTAAAGGCGGCGGCATTCAACTCAATCCAACAACTTTAAATGCCCAACTTGGCAATGTTGTTCAAGTCCTACAAGGCTATGCGCCTATTGTAGAATGCAATAATCCACCTTGTGTTTTTCGTACAAACTGTGGTTTAAAAGGTATTCTTGATCATGCCATACAACAGTTTTATCTTAGCTTAAACCAATACACCCTATCTGATGTTCTCAATACATCACCTCAAGGCTCAACAAATCAAGCTCCTTTGATTTCACTGCTTAATCTGTAACATTTTTCATCATGATAAATTGGCTTGTTGATCTGCAAAATTCGCCTGAATCACCGACTTCCTTTATAATGCATCTTATTCCGTTATTTTCGAAGTTGGATTATGCATCGCCACAGTGGTAAATCAAGAAACGCCAAAATTGCTCAAGCACCTAAGCAAAAAATTAGTTATGAACGCAAAGTGGACTCTGTGGTTGAAGAGTATGCAAATTCGTCTTTAAACTGGTTACGCAGAGCTGAGTTTCTGATGAGTGCACCAAAACTGAATTTATGCGTAGAAGATACGGGATATGAAGTTGCTTTTGCAGGTCGCTCAAATGCAGGTAAGTCAAGTGCAATCAATGCATTGACTAATCAAAAACAACTAGCACGAGCATCAAAGCGTCCTGGTCGTACCCAAATGATTAACTTTTTCAGCTTGGGGAATCCTGATCAACGTCTTGTCGATTTACCTGGCTATGGCTATGCTGCCGTACCTGAATCGATGAAAATTGTTTGGCAAAAAGAACTTGAAAACTACCTGATTCATCGTCAAAGTTTACAAGGTTTAGTGTTATTGATGGATATTCGCCATCCTCTACAACACTTCGATGTCATGATGTTAGAGTGGGCGTATTCTCGTCAACTTTTTGTTCATGTTCTATTGACTAAATCAGATAAATTGAACCGTGGCCCAGCTAGTCAAGTGCTCATTGATGTACAACAACAACTGCGTAAAATGAAGCTCAATTTCTCCATTCAGTTGTTCTCATCAATGAATAAACAAGGACTTGAAGAACTTGCAAGTGTTATGGCAGGACGTTTAAATTACACATTGGAACAAAATACAGTGTTTGATTTAGATGCTATTCCTGAAGCTTCGGAAGATGATCTTTTAGATGATGAACAAGATATGGATCAAGATGATGATTTAGGCGATGAACAGCCAAATTTAAACTAAAACCTTCTTTTTTATAGATTGTCCAACAAAAATCATCACCAATTGATATTTGATTGTCCCAAATTGCTAAATACAATTTGGGACTTTTTTTTATACTCAGTACATGTAAGCATTGTTGATGATTACAACAAATAAAATCATAAACAATTAGAATCAGGGACTCTGCTATGAAATTACTCTCACGCATCAAAAACAGTAAAATTGGTTCTTCCATCCAATACTCAATCAAACCGCGTAAAGTCAAATTTGAATGGAAAGATACACCGATTGATTGGATTCCAAATCAACCTTTCATTAGCTATTTTATTAATGAAATTAATATGATTTTACCTGCTGGTGAATTTTGGTTTTGTCGTTTATACAACAAAGTTTTACCACAAATTACCGATGAAAAACTGAAAGAAGATGTTCGTGCATTCATCCGCCAAGAAGCTATGCATGCTCAAGCACACAACTCAGCAAATAAAGAATATCTCACTATTCGTAACATTGATGTTGAGCGTAATCTAAAATTGATGGATTTGTTATTTACTAAAGTTCTAGCTGACAAACCCCTCACCTTTATTCCCGTACCTGGCCCACTTGAGCATCAATGGGATTTATTCCGATTAGGCATTATTGCCACTGTAGAGCACATGACCTGTGTACTCGGAAAATACGTTCTGTACAACAAAAAGTGGGAAGAGCTCGGTGCAGATGCCAATATGCTTGATTTGGTCAAATGGCACGGTGCAGAAGAAATTGAACATCGTACTGTCGCATTTGATCTTTATCGCCATTTGGGCGGTGGTTATATTTCTCGTTACTATCAGAGCTTACTTGTAATTGCTGCTGTTATAGGGCTATGGGTTGATGGTGCAGCACATATTATGAGACAAGACCCACGTTTCGCAGACAAAAAACCTGCGCTTTATAAACCATGGATTTGGCGTGAATGGGTTCGTATTGCGCAAACAGATAACCGTCTTATGCCACATCCGCTTTGGTTGGTTTCACAGCAACTTGGTTATTTGATGCCTTGGTATGATCCAGTACATGAAGCAAAAACTGAAGATGCAATTGCCTATTTAGATAAATCACCTGCTGCAAAACGAGCATTACTGAAAGTTGCATAATACAAATTACAGAAAATTTTAAAATAAAAAACCTGCTTTAGCAGGTTTTTTATTTTCTCTAAATACTTCTAAACTAATTATTTACGACATTTCTCGTATGGCGATCAACCACCACACTAATCATCATATCACCTTGAACATTGACTACGGTACGTACAGTATCAAGTAAACGATCTATAGGAAGTAGAATTGCAATTGCTTCGGCAGGTAATCCAACAGACTGTAAAACCATAATCATCGTCACCATGCCTGCACTTGGAATCCCTGGTGCACCAAGCGATGCAATCATTGCTGTCAAACAAACAATCAATTGTTGTCCTATACTTAAATCTAGTCCCATCAAGTTTGCAATAAACAAAGCAGCAGCAGCTTCATAGAGTGCCGTGCCATCCATGTTTAATTGTGTACCAAGCGGGATCACAAAACCTGCAACTTGCGGACGAACGCCTAAATTTTCTTGTGCACACTTCATCGACAATGGCATGGTTGCAGAACTCGAGCTTGTTGCAAATGCAGTGATCAGTGCTGTGCGTGTTCCCTTAAAAAAGGTGATCGGACTCATCTTGCCAAAAATCCACAGCAGTAATGGCAGTACAACTGCTCCATGAAAAATAGTTGTACCCGTTACAACGGCAGCAAACTCCGCTAAACGACTCAATATTGAAATATCTTCTGTCGAAACCAATTTTGCAAGGAGCGCAAAAATACCAATGGGCGCAAGTTTCATGACCCAACCAACAAGCATCATCATCACTTCAAAAAATTGCGTACTGAGCTTTTTGATTGAATTAAATCGTTCACCGCCTTTCACTAAAGCCACACCAAGCATCAATGCGAAAACAACAACAGCAAGCACATTACCATCCGAAAATGCCTTGAACGGATTAATTAAGGTATTTTGAATAAAGTTGGTAAAGAATGCAGATGGCGTCAGTGTATCTGGTGTTTGATGTTCATTCATTGCATCCTGAAACATAGCAATATCAACGCCCTGTCCGACACCAAATAAATGCGCTGCACCAATACCGAGTATCAATGCCAATGTCGTGGTCGTCACACAGCAGAGCAATGTAATTTTCCATGTCCGACTCAACTGCCCGCCCGACTGTAAATTAGATACCCCAACCACAATGGAGCTAAATATAAGTGGAACCAAAAGCATTTTTAACAGACCAATAAAAATGCTACTCAAAATACTCAAACCATAAATACTATGGTCAAAAAAAGCGGTCTGAGGAAATTGATTGAGTAAAAATCCAAATGCGACGCCCAATATGGCTGCAATCAGAATCTGAGTATTCAGGTTCATCGTCATTATGCTTTCTTATAAATTCAAATTGAAATATGCCATTGAAACATTGAATAATCGAGAATTTTTTTGTGAAAAGCACATAACCAACTCTTCTATTGAACAATAAAAAGCCCTGAATTATTCAAGGCTTTTATCATGTTACATGTCTTTTATAGCTATTTTAAATCATATTATTGCGTTTCAATTTCACGTAAACGCATTAAGCCTTCTTGTGTTGTACTACAAACCAACTGACCATTTTGCCACATACGCCCAAAGTTCAAACCACGTGAATTGGCACTCACCGTTGCATCCATGTCATACAGCATCCATTCATCGGCACGGACAGGTCTATGAAAATAGATGGCATGATCAATGCTCGCACATTGCAAACTTGGCGATAAATAATTCACGCCATGTGGGCGTAAAGCCGTCATCATTAAAGTGTAGTCTGAATAGAAAGCAACAATTGCTTGATGCAAGGAAATATCATCAACAACATCTGTAGGCAAGTCTTGATGCGTCCGTAAATAATGCGCATACGACGGTGCTTCAGGCTGTGGCTGAAATGGATTACTTGCATTTACCTGACGAATTTCAACCTGACGTGGGCGCATAAATGCGGTACGAATATTTTCAGGAACGAAGCTCACCAAATTTTCTTTGAGCTCTTGTTCAGGCTTTAATGTTTCAGGCGCAGGATATTCTGGCTGCTCAATTTGATACTCCAAGCCCTCTTCATAATTTGCAAAAGACACCATTGCTGTGAAAATGATACGACCGTGCTGAATAGCTTTCACTTGGCGACTTAAGAAACTTTTCCCATCACGCAAATTTTCAACTTCATAAATAATGGGTGCGTTAATATCTCCCCCATATAAGAAGTAAGCATGTAATGAATTTACAGGACGATCTGCTGTATAAGAAGCCGCACGTAAAGCCTGCCCAAGGACTTGTCCACCAAATACACGCTTGCCTACAAGGTTACGGCTTTGTCCACGAAAAATATTCGCTTCAAGCCTTTCTAAGCTTAGTAGTTCAACCAATTCTTGGGTTAGATTATTCATATACAATCCGCACGATAAGAGATAAGGCTCTAAAATAGATTCCGTATTTTCTGTATTTGGCTGCTATTTCTAATCAAAAATAGTGACTCAATACAGATGATTTTTTATTTTGCCACAACTCCCTAGCAAAATACTAAATTTTGATTGACTGTGTTGTCACAACTTAACTTTGTTATAATCTGTAAAAATACGATTTTTAACGATAAAGTCCGCGTATTTCACTATAATTTGGCTGAAAATGACCTATTGTTTGTCTACTAATTTATAGAAAATATTGCTCATTGAAATACATGTGCTGTTCATCATTTGCTAGGAGTTTTTATGTCCAAGAGTGGTTTTGGTCAAATGTACCGTCGGCTTTCCAGTAAGCTGCTTGACCTTGTGGTCACACCGCATGTTCTTGGAGAAATTCCGTCCGATGTAGCAGCGGATTCTCAATCTCCACAACAAGCCAATAAAAAAGTGGTCTGCTATGTTTTACAAAACCATTCTCGTAGTAATGCGTTAGTGGTTGATGGTGAAACACGTCGCTTAAAACTCCCAGCAGCACTTGATCCACTTGTACTTGAAACACAAAAAGAAAAAGCAGCGGTCATCTTTTTACAACATCAAGATGATCATAATTTACTGCAATCGACGACGCATTCATTTCCACCGCGTCTATTACGTCTCATTGAATTTTTAGAAAAACACCCTGATTACGACATTGAGCTGATTCCAGTCACGGTGCTTTGGGGGCGTTCACCCGATAAAGAAGATTCATTACTGAAACTGTTGTTTGCAGATACATGGGCAACACCAGGTAAAGTCAAACAACTAATGAATATTGGCGTTCATGGTCGTCAGTCTTATCTAGAGTTCCATGATGCACAATCGTTAAAAAGCCTTGTGGAATATGCCAATATCCATCATCCAAATATATCACCTGTCACTTATATTGTTAGTCATCTCAATCAATATTTAGATCGTCAGCGTGAAGTGATTTTAGGGCCTGATTTATCTGACCGCCGCAATGTTATGCACTCATTGATTAAAGCGCCTGATGTACAAGATGCCATTCGTAAAGAAAGCATTCGTTCTAAAGTAAGCATGATTGATGCTGAACGCAAAGCCATTGGTTTTGTCAATGAAATCGCTTCGGACTACTCAGCGTCAGCAGTACATTTTGCCGATAAAGCACTAACTCGTTTATGGACTCAGCTTTATGATGGTGTGGAAGTGCATAATTTCAGTACCGTTCGTGAGTTGGTCAAAGATTACGAAGTCATTTATACGCCATGTCACCGTAGTCATATCGACTACCTATTATTGTCATATGTGATCTACAAACGTGGTTTGATGGTGCCGTATATTGCCGCAGGCGATAACTTGAATATGCCGTTTGTGGGTCAACTTCTGCGTGGTGGTGGCGCATTCTTTATTCGTCGTTCATTCCGTGGTAATGCACTTTACACTTCTGTATTTAAAGAATATTTATTTAATATTTTGTCACGTAACACACCTTTAGAATACTTCATTGAAGGTGGTCGCTCACGTACAGGTCGCTTACTTCCACCAAAAACAGGTATGTTGGCAATGACGGTACATAGCCATTTACGTGGTCGTGCGAAACCGATTGTCTTCATTCCAACTTATGTGGGTTATGAGCGCTTGATGGAAGGTGCAACCTATGTCGGTGAGATGAATGGTAAAGCCAAAGAGTCTGAATCCATTTGGGGTATTGTTCAAACTTTGAAAAAGATTGAACGTATTTTCGGTAAAGTTCACGTTAACTTTGGCGAGCCTGTATTCTTGGATGATTTACTCAAAGCACACGGCGCAGACAAGATCAAAATTGAACATAATGATGATCCGATTCCACAAGAAATTTCAAATGCGGTAAATAGCTCAGCCAATGCAATTTTAGAAAATATCAACCGTGCTGTCGTGATTAACCCTGTTTCATTGCTCTCTTTGATTTTATTGGCGACACCGAAACACACGCTTGATGAAGAAATTTGTGTGAAGCAACTCGATACTTATCGCAATTTGCTCACCGCTATTCCTTATGATGGTCGTACGCAAGTCACGCCACTTTCAGGGAAAGAAATCATTGCTTATGGTCTTAAACTAAAATTGATTAAGCGTGTACCTCACGTCCTTGGCGATATTATTGCGATTGCAGACAATCAAGCAGTTTTACTAACATATTTCCGCAATAACATTTTGCATGCTTTTGTTTTACCATCACTTATTGCTGCCTTGGTAGAGCATAATGGTCGGATCAATAAAACTGATTTGTTAAATGTCATTCGTACGCTTTATCCATTTTTGAAAGCTGAATTGTTCTTAAAATGGAAAGATAGTGAAATAAATGCTCAAGTCACTGAATATATTGATGCTTTGGCGCAAGCAAACTTGATTTTTGTCGATGATGAAGATTTTATTTTCTGCCCTACGCCAAATTCGGAAGACCATAACCAGCTTGCAGTTTTAGCTGCGCCTGTACGTCAGAGTCTTGAGCGCTATTACATGACGATGGCTTTAATTTCGCAACGTGGTTCGGGCAATATTTCGATTCGTCAGGTTGAAGAATTGAGTTATTTAGTCGGTCAGCGTTTGTCTGTGTTATATGAGTTCAATTCACCTGAGTTCTTTGATAAAGCACTATTCCAAAGCTTTGTAAAAGTATTGACGGAACAAGGTTATATCAAGACCAATGAAGATCATGCGATTGTGTATGGTGAACAATTTAGCAATGTTGCACAGTATGCCAACTTGGTATTGGATGATGTAACTTTACAAATGCTTCAACACATTACGTCATTTACTGATGATGAGTTAAAAGCGGCTTTAGATGCTTTAGCTGCGCAGCAAGCGAAGAAACGGTTAAAACGGAAGAAGAAGTAAATCCTTATACATCCCTCCTCTCCTAATTGGAGAGGAGGGATTAATTTAAAATATAATCGATATCTATTTGAAAATAAAAATCAATTTAGCATCCCTCATTATCTTAAATAAGTTATATTTGAAGCTAAATTTAACTCAAAAATATTTATAAGCTCAGTGGCTTTTCAATTTTATAATTATTGATGGATTAAATGAACCTGATCTCTATCAGGCAAATAAATTAGACATGATACTTGCTCAGCGCAAGGAGATATCAATGATAAAATTGATCAAGCCTATATGTTTAAGTCGACTATTACAGTCTATGGTAATCATCAATATCTGCTCTACTGTCAATGCGAATACCTTACCGATTACACTTAACTCGTCAAATGATGTTACTTATCCCGCAATAGATGAAGGTCTAAATGAAAACCTTTATCCAAATGAAACAACCACAGCTATAGAAATTGCAGACACCATTGAAACATCCATTCGAAAGCACTATACAACAGGTATCGCACTACGAGATGCACATCCTAAAGCCCATGGCTGTGTACATGCAGAATTCAAGATCAATGAAAAACTACCTAAAAATTTAGCTCAAGGTGTTTTTATTCCTGGAAAAACATATCAATCTTGGATTCGCTTTTCTAATGGATCTCGCGATGCGACGCAAGCAGACATAAAAAAAGATGCTCGAGGCATCGCAATAAAAATTTTAGGAGTACCAGGAACAAAGCTTTTAGCAAATGAAGCATCTACTCAAGATTTTATTATGATTAATCACCCTGTTTTTTTTGTAAATAACCCTGCTCGTTATTTATCGTTAATGCAGGATATAAATAGTGAGCATTCTTCTAAACAACTTCATATCCCCTTTGCATTAGGGGCGAAAGGCACTTGGATCGCATTCAACTCTCGAAATAAAATTTCAAATCCTTTGCATACAAGGTATTGGTCTATGGTGCCATACCAGATGGGACTAGGACAGAATCGTGAAGCTGTAAAGTATTCTATACAAGCATGTTCAGCATTTAAAGAGACTATTCCATACGCTCCGAATCATGATTTCTTAAGAGAAGCACTCAAAACAAGTCTGCAAAAAAATGATGCTTGCATGGAGTTTTTAATACAGCCTCGAACATCAAATACCATGTCAGTCGAGGACTCTATGACTGAATGGAAAGAAAGCAAAGCCCCTTTTTATAAAGTAGCAACAATTCGTATTCCACAACAAGTTTTTGATACTCCTGAACAAAATAAGTTTTGTGAAAACCTTTCTTTTACCCCATGGCATACGCTACCTGAATATAAACCGCTTGGAGCAATAAACAGAATGCGAAAAGTGATTTATGAACGTATTAGCCGGGTGAGACATGAGATGAATTCTACTCAAAGAATAGAGCCTCATTCATAAATTGATTTATATAGAAGTTATAAAATTATAGATCATTCATGCTTCACAAAAAAATTCCTAATTTTTAAATGTTTAATAAAATCAATTACAAAATAACATGCATCAAACATTTATAACAACTTTCTATAATCTAGCAAACAACTATCATGCTTTAATTTATACCCACTATTCACCATATTCTTCGCAAAAATCTTTTTCCCAGTTTCATTCTGACTTTGCAAAACCAACTCAGGTAAATTCAAATCACGTTGAATTTTTAAAATCATTTCATGCAAAGGTTGGGGTTGGTTATTTGTACAAATATATGATTTTTCAGGATGTTCCACGTGAAGCAAATGCGCTAAAAAGTTCGCCAGATCATAAATATGAATCCGATTAGACCAATTAATATTAGAATAAGTCTTTGTTACTTCAGCAAGTTTTACCATTCTTGCAGATGAATCCCCATAAATCCCTGTCGGGCGTACAATTACACATTCATTTGGATAAGCCTGTTGCCATAATTCTTCCATTTTTAACAGCAAATAACCTTGCTCATCACACGGAATAGTCGGTGAATCATCGTTAATCACCGCACCATGATTCTCCCCATACACACGAGTTGAAGACACCACAACAATCCTCTTCACAGGATGATCCTTTAATGCACGAACAATAGGCTGAACAGAATTGACATAAGTCTGCATGTAAGCTTCAACAAAACTTAAAGACGTATTTCGAGGTGGTGCTAAAAGCACATAGACAGCATCGACAAGTGAAATCTGCGATAAATCGAGTTGATGTATATCTTGCGTCAGATGTTGAGCAAAATCATCAGTCTTTGGACTACGACTCACTGTGGTAATTTGGTGATTCTGCTGAAATAATTGTTTAGCAACCCGCGAAGATGTTTTACCATAACCTATAAATAGAATATGCATGATCCGACCTATTTAAACCGATTCATCAAAAATTGACTCACCGAAACTGATGATTAAATCAGTACACACTAAGTTGAGGGAAAATGGCTGCTGTTCATCAATTACAAGGCGTTGGCAATGCTGCCGCAACTTTACTTGAAAAACTGAATATTTTCACGACAGATGATCTGCTGTTCCATTTACCACGTGACTACGAAGATCGTAGCACGATCATTGCCATGAACCAATTACAGGTTGGACGTAGTTACCTTATGGAAGGCGTGGTCAAGTCTATTGAAATGCCACCTGGAAAACGCAAGTCGATGGCGATTTTATTGCAGGATGATTTCGGTAAAGTCACCTTACGTTTTTATCATATTTATAAAGCCTTGATGGATCGAGCCAAAGCAGGTAATCGCTTGAGAATATTCGGTGAGGTTCGAGTCGGTGCAAGAGGTTTAGAGTTATATCATCCTGAAATACAGCTCATTACCGAACTTACACCACTACCCCACACTGAACTCACCGCAATTTACCCTGCGACTGAAGGCTTAACCCAACCTAAACTACGTGAATACGTCAAACAGGCACTGAATCATCACGCCGATGATTTACCTGAATTACTCCCTGAAAAATTCACCAATGGTTATGCGCTAAATCAAGCACTTGAATATATTCATCATCCACCTGTAGATGCCAATATGTTGCAACTGTCGCAAGGTTCACACCCTGCTCAGCAACGCCTAATTTTTGAAGAATTGGTGGCACATCAAATTAGCTTATTGACTCGCCGTGCATATATACAACAAATCGCAGCACCATCATTTAGCTACAGTAAAACCTTTGCCAAGCAACTATTGGCGAGCATGCCTTTTGAAATGACCAATGCACAAAAACGTGTATCAAATGAAATTGCCAAAGATTTAAAGCAAAACAAACCAATGCTTCGCCTTGTTCAAGGTGATGTAGGCGCAGGAAAAACACTTGTTGCAGGAGTTGCCGCCTGCCATGCACTTGAGGAAGGTTGGCAAGTTGCACTCATGGCGCCGACTGAGATTTTAGCGGAACAGCATTATTTAAACTTTAAAAAATGGTTTGAACCACTCGATTTAAATGTGTCATGGCTTTCAGGCAAACAAAAAGGTAAGGCACGTACTACGGCTGAACTCACGCTAAAAGATGGTACTGCAAATGTAATTATTGGGACACATGCGCTATTTCAGGATAATGTCGAATTTGCCAAACTCGGTTTAGTCATTATTGATGAACAACACCGTTTCGGGGTCGATCAGCGTTTAGCACTGCGTAATAAAGGCGTAGACAATACCACGCCACATCAATTGGTGATGACTGCCACCCCCATTCCTAGAACACTCGCAATGTCTGCTTATGGTGACTTAGACACTTCAGTCATTGACGAACTTCCGCCAGGTCGCACACCTATTCAAACCGTGACAATTCCGCTAGAGCGTAGAGAAGAAGTTTTACAGCGTGTTGCGAAAAACTGTGCCGAAGGGAAGCAAGCCTATTGGGTATGTACACTTGTAGAGCAGTCTGAAACCTTGGATGCTCAAGCGGCTGAGGCCACTTATGCGGAAATTAAAGAACGTTTTCCACAACTAAATATTGGACTTGTACATGGCAAAATGAAGGCTGATGAAAAGCAATCTGTCATGCAACAATTTAAAGACAATGAATTACAGTTATTGATTGCTACCACCGTGATTGAAGTGGGTGTTGATGTGCCGAATGCCTCTATTATGATCATTGAAAATGCTGAACGTCTTGGGCTTTCACAACTGCATCAGCTTCGTGGTCGTGTCGGACGTGGAGCAACAGCGAGTTTCTGCGCCCTGCTGTATAAGCATCCGCTGTCCCAAAATGGGCAAGAACGTTTGCGTATCATGCGGGAAACTAATGACGGCTTTCTGATTGCTGAAAAAGATTTAGAAATACGTGGACCAGGTGAATTACTTGGCACAAAACAAACAGGTGATATGGGCTTTCGTGTTGCCAAGCTCGAACGAGATGACCACTTACTAAATCAAGCACATTATATCGCAGGTCAAGTTTTAAAAGATTATCCTGCAAATGCAGAAGCCTTGCTGAAACGATGGCTACCTGAAGCACCAAGGTATGCATATGTTTAAACAAAGTCCTCATCCCTTTTAGGGGGGACTTACTTTATTAATTCCACTATGCAAAAATCATTTTTTAATAGCTAAATTTACTTTAAAATTGATATTTAAAATTAAAAAAAGAATAAAAATATGTTCCAACTCATCAGCCGAATTCTACAAAAAAGCGTACAAAGCATGTCAAATTGTCTACTCTGTGGCATAGACCAACAACAATATCATTCATTATGTAACGATTGTTGGGGACATCTGCCATGGCTCAAACAACATATCATACGGCATGAACAACAAATTCTTTGCGCTCATCATTATCAATTTCCCATAGACCGAGTGATTCTGACCTACAAATATGAACAACAATTACAATACCAAAATTTACTGGCACACAGCTTATTAAATTTAAGACTGCCTAAAGTCCAAGCCATTGTACCTATGCCTATTTCAACGCAACGGCTCGCAGATCGTGGCTACAACCAAATGCTAATTATTGCCAAAATTATGGCTAAGGAACTAAATATTCCTGTATGGCAACCCATTAACCGTGAAGCACAACACTCGCAAAAAGGTTTAAGTCGAATCGAACGTATTGAAAATATCGAAAATCAATTTCAAATCATTTCTACCGAAAGACGTAAATATAAAAAAGTACTCATCATCGATGATGTAGTGACCACAGGTAGTTCTATTCATGCACTTATACAAGCACTGAACAAACTCGGCTGTCAGCAAATTTATAGTGCCTGTATTGCCGCAGCAGACTAAAACCTATAAATTTGCCCTACACCACGGAATAACCACTTCCCTTGTAAGTGGTGCAAGTAAAGTCTGATCATGGTCTAAATCAATCCATTTCATTTCTGCAATTTCAGCATCCATTTTTGGTGCGTGATCTAAATTTACCTGATAAACATAACTCACCAATTGATGCCCTGCTTCATTCGCAGCGAGTGTTTCAAAGCGACCTAAAAATTGCTGTATTTGTGCAGTCGTACTAATTTCTTCTTCAATTTCACGTAGCATTGTTTGTTCAGGTAATTCATTGATCTCAAGTTTTCCACCAACTTGCATAAAAAATTGAGTATTTTTCTTTCTCACCAATAATAACTGATTTTGATCATTCAAAATAACAGCCGCAGCAACAGTAATAACATTCATACATTAAAATAATTAAAAGCAAAAAACACAATATATTGTGATATTAATTAAAATTAAAATCAATATATTGTGTTTTTACAACTTAACAAAAACTAAGCACGCTTTTCTTCTTGTACTCTTTCTTGTTTACCCCATTTTGGTTCAGGTGCAACAAATACTTCAAATTGAGCCATAATCGCTTCTATAGAATCTGAACAAATCAAGGCATCAGTAAAACGTTCTTTAGTAAAACCTTTCTGTGTACTCAATTGAATAAACTTAAATAAATCACTATAAAAACCTTCAACATTTAAAAATGCACACGGCTTTAAATGAATACCTAGCTGTGCCCAAGTCCATTGTTCAAAAATCTCTTCCCATGTCCCAGAACCACCCGGTAAAGCAATAAAACCATCGGAGAGTTCAGACATTTTAGTTTTACGTTCATGCATATCTTTAACAACATACAGTTCTGTTAAATCTGGATGCGCCAATTCAGCATCGACCAAATTCTGTGGAATCACACCAATGACCTGACCACCAACAGCCAATGCGCTGTCTGCAAGAATACCCATCAAGCCTGAACGACCACCACCATAAACTAAGGTTTTCCCTTGCTTGGCGATTAATTCACCCGTTAATTTTGCCGTTTCAGCAAAGATAGAATCTGATCCAAATGCAGATCCACAAAAAATTGCGATAGAATTCATATAAATCTAACCCTGTTATGCTATGGTCATGATGTAAAATTAAACAATACGAGAGATTTTTTAAAAATAAGCGATGTATTCCGTGTTTTCCTCGGAATCCTTGTCTAAAATACACCCATCAATTAACTCAGTATACTGCGCAAAGGAGAAAGAGACGATGCTTGAAGCCTTTTATGCCACAGAGCGCGGTAGCTTGGAAGATGCAACCATTAATGGCGGTTTTGACTTACACCCTGAATTGGTTTGGGTTGACCTTATTGCACCTTCACAAGAAGAACAAGAATGGGTGCTAGACGCCTATGAACAAAATCTTCCTACGCTAAAATCACTCGAAGATATTTCATCCTCTGCTCGATTCTATCGTGATGATGATGGAATTTTACATATCAGTACCTATTTTTTAACAAAAAATAAAAACTATCAGGTTGAAGGTGATCCTGATGATTCAACTAACATGCTGGCAACGGTACAAACGGTTGCATTCATTTTGCATAAAAACCGCTTGTTCACCTTACGTGGTGAAAAACTTGTAGCATTTCGTGCATTTCGTGCCCGTGCCCGCCGCAATGATTATGATATTGACTATAAAGATCCGACTTGGATTTTACTTGGTCTACTTGAAGCTAAACTCGATGAACTTGCCGATATCCTCGAAGATATTCACAAAGACCTTGAGTCGTATTCAACTGAAGTCTTGAACGTGCGTCATCGTGAAATGATTTTAGACCTTGATGATATGATTACACGTTTGGCTCAAAAAGAGGATATGCTCGGAAAAGCACAACTCTGCCTGATTGATTTACGCCGAGTACTGACCTTCTTATCCCGACCTCGTGCATTGGGTAGTCATATTTATGATGCAGATATTCGAGAGCTTAGTGAGGATGTTCGCTCACTGGTCGAACACGATGCATTCTTATTCCAAAAAGTTCGATTCCTGCTCGACACCACGTCAGGCTTCATTAATACTGAGCAGAATGATACGATTCGTCGATTCTCCATTTTACCCAGTATGCTTGCACCACCCATGCTAATTGCAAGTATTTATGGTATGAACACCGAAGTTCTACCTTTTGCACATGGTTCGACAAGCTTTTATGTTGTGATCACAATCTTGATCGCGTTCTTTGTAGGACCACTCATTTACTTTAGATGGAAAAAATGGATTTGATGAGCAAGGCTTTGAAACACTGCTTCAAAGCGAAGCAAAAGAAATGCACCACATCTACAATCATGCCCGAATATTCTTACATATATTGAATATTGCTAATCTCAAAATTTTACAGAAATAAAAAAGCACCTTTCGGTGCTTTTTTATTTACTTTAATGATTTAAATCAATATCAAATCATCTTGTAAATGACAGGCTTGAATAATTTTCATCATTTTTGTAGGTACAGCTTTAAATTGTAATCCTTGCACATTCGGTGTTTGGCGCAACCACTGTACCAACACTGACAATGCCAAAGTACTCCCATGTTCAAGCTGAGATAAATTGATTGTCAGTGGAAATTTATTTTCATCACGAATAATCTTCAAACCACTTTGATAATAGCTTTCAGCATTATCATAAGAAATTTTACCGCTAACATACAATTCCTGATCTTTTAATTCAATCACGCATCCACCCATCATTCACAATCAATTATTTTTTCACTGCTGCATCAGCATCAGGTTTGAATGTTGCAATTGCCTTATCAATATTGCCATTGTTACGTTGAACGTTTGCTGCAAACTGATTGCGGAACTGTAAGCCAAGATCAATACCAGATACATTGATGTTACGGATTTTCCATTGTGAACCTTGATCTGACAGTTGGAATGACACAGGGATTTTTTCACCTTTGTTATTAAAGTCGATCGTCACTACAGGATTTTTACTTGCACTCGCTTTATACGGACGCATGGTATAAGTTTGATTCGTAAATTTCGCAAACGCACTACCGTAGTTTTCGATCAATGTATTACGAAAATTTTGTTCAAACTTAGCACGCTGTGCAGCATTACTGTATTGATTCGTCGCATATGTTCCCATCACAATACGTGTAAAAGCCTGACCATCGACATACGGATCAAGGTTTTGACGTACAATCGCTTTTACAGCATCGGGGTTACTCTGAAGTTTCGCATGATCTGCTTTCAAACGTGAAATAAGACCATCAGCAACACGCTTAACAAAAGCGGGAGGCGCTTCAGTAGGTGCTGCATTGGCAACTGTCGCCATCATTGTTGCAAGAATACCTGCTGTAAAAGTTTGTTTTAATACTATATTCATGTTCACCTTCAGTTACTCCTCTAATGCTTATTCGACAAACGAATTTTGAGCATCAGTTGTTTCGGTCGTAGCAGGTGCATCTTTAGACTCAGATGCAGCGCTTGATGATTTACCTGCACCACCTGTAATAAATTTAGAAATTAGATCTTCAAGATCCATTGTGCCTTGTGTATTACCTACAGCATCACCACGTTTGAGGTAATTCAAACCACCACCAGGTACAACTTTTAAATATTTTTCACCCAACAATCCATTGGTCGCAACCATAATATAAGCATCTTCATCAATACTTGTGATGGATGTCATGTTACTAATCAGTGTTTTTTCCATTTCTTTTTGTTTCACAGCATCTGCAGACTGATAATCAGCACTGTAACGCAATTCTTCGAGTGCATTTTGCTGTACATCTTTCAATTGTTTACTATCAAATGATGTCAATTGACCGTCCAAATCAAATGTGACTTTTGCAAGGCGTGAAACAGGGTCTAGGGTAATAGATTCCACACGACCAATGGTGACACCACTCATCGTTACTTTGGCACGAGGTTTTAAACCATTCACATTATCAAATGTAGCTGTCATGCTATAGCTATCTTTGAGATTTGTCCCCATCAAGCCACTAACCTTCATGGCAAGGAAAAATAGAGCAATCCCAAAGACAATGACAAAAATACCTACGGCTAGCTCACTACTACGTGATTTCATTAAACCCCTCCGAACATGACCGCAGTCAACACAAAATCAAAACCAAGTACACAAAGCGATGAATAGACAACCGTACGTGTTGTCGAAGTAGCAATACCTTCCGATGTTGGCTCACAAGCGTAACCTTGATATACCGCAATCCAAGTACAAATAAGTGCAAAAACAATACTCTTGATAATTGTGCCATTAAGCACATCTTTACTAAACTGTATTGTGCCTTGCATACCGCTCCAAAATGAACCTTCATCAACACCCAAAAAGTCCACTCCCACCAATTTACCACCCATAATTCCAATGGCAGCAAAAATAACAGATAACATAGGTAAACTTACAATCCCCGCCCAAAGACGCGGTGAAACAATACGTTTGAGTGGATCAACACCTATCATTTCCATACTTGAAAGCTGTTCTGTCGCTTTCATTAAACCAATTTCTGCAGTTAATGCAGAACCTGCACGTCCTGCAAACAACAACGCAGCAACAACAGGTGCAAGTTCACGCAGTAAGGTCAATGAAACCATTGTACCAAGCATAGACTCAGAGCCAACATTAACCAAAATTGAATAACCTTGCAGACCAATGACTAGACCAATGAACAGCCCAGATACTGCAATGATTAATAATGACATGACCCCGACACGGTACATTTGATACAGAAATAGTCGGAAGCCCAAAGCTGTAGGCATAGAAAATAAGATCTGCAACAGCATCTGCGTTGCAACTCCAATGCCCTGTACACGCTCAATAACACGTCTACCTAATAAGGCAATTGCATTCATGAATGTACCTCATTCTTTAAATACGGCTGATGACTAAACTGATAATCAACAGGTCCTTCCATCGAACCTGTCAAGAATTGCTGTACAAACGGTGAAGCATGCTGACGCAATTCATCAGGTGTGCCCTCTCCTTGTACTTTGCCCTCGGCAACCACATAAATATAGTCAGCAATAGATAAAGTTTCAGATACATCATGTGAAACAATAATTGAAGTCAAATCGAGCGCATCACGTAAAGAGCGAATCAAGCGCGTTAAAACCCCCATCACAATTGGGTCTTGCCCTGCAAATGGCTCATCATACATAATGAGATCAGGGTCAAGTGCTATAGCACGCGCCAAAGCAACACGGCGATTCATGCCACCCGACAGCTCAGCTGGCATCAATTTTTCAGCACCACGTAAACCAACAGATTCAAGTTTTAAAGCCACAAGTTCTGCAATTAAATTTTCAGATAATTTCGTATGTGCACGAATGGGAAAAGCCACATTTTCATACACCGTCATATCTGTAAACAATGCACCACTTTGGAATAACATTCCCATACGTGCACGTGCAGCAAAAAGCTCATTTCGTGACATGGATGCAATATTTTTTCTATCAAGCAATACTTCACCATGATCAGGCGTCAATTGTCCCCCAATTAGGCGCAATAAAGTTGTTTTACCTGTACCTGACGGCCCCATGATTGCGGTAATTTGTCCACGTCGAATTTTAAGATTTACATTGTCATAAATGACACGTTCACCACGATTAAAACTTAAATTGCGTACTTCAATTAAAGCCTGATCGTCGGGAAGTGTTTGATTATTCATAATTGAACATTTCCTGCAATTACAGTCCGCATACTATACTCTGATCACCCTGAGTTGTATTAAGATGAAATAATAATAATTTGGGACGCAGTGTATCATTTTTATACTTAAAGTCTGAATCTTATACTAAATTTATTATTGAATAATGTACTTAAAATGTTCTTATTTATTAAATTATTTTAGGTAAAACAAAATGCATTTACAGCAATACACTAAAAACAAAATATCCGATATTACATAACAAGAGCAGGAAGAAAATATTAAACATAATCACTCCAAAATGGGAATTTCCATAAATACGAATATTCACATTATTACCTATATTTATCTAAAAATAAAAAAAGCATGAACTACAACACACTTTATTGTATCAGAATAAATTTTGCATGCAATAAAAAACCAGCCCTAAAGCTGGTTTTTTTAAATTTACTTAAACTATTTTATATTTAGTCGTTAAATTTGCGACGTGGACGATCTTCTCCACCTTCACGGCGCGGACGATCTGAATTAAATTCACGCTTAGGACGATCTTCACCACCAAAAGTGCGTTTTGGACGGTCGTCACCAAAAGAACGTTGTGGACGATCACCGAAACCACCTTCACGGCGTGGCGCTGGACGATCACCAAAATCACGCTTTGGACGGTCGCCGAAGCTACCTTCACGACGTGGTTTGTAATCTACGCTGTTACCACGGTTATCATCATTAGAGCGAGGACGATCACCATAAGATGGACGATCGCTACGCGGAGCTGAACGATCACCGAAATCACGCTTTGGACGATCATCGCCATACGATGGACGGTCACCACGTGGACGATCACCGAAACCGCCTTCACGACGTGGTGGACGATCGCCAAAATCACGCTTTGGACGATCATCGCCATACGATGGACGGTCGCCACGTGGACGATCACCGAAACCACCCTCACGGCGTGGAGCTGGACGATCACCAAAATCACGCTTTGGACGATCATCGCCATACGATGGACGGTCGCCACGTGGACGATCACCGAAACCGCCTTCACGACGTGGACGATCTTCACCACCTTCACGACGTTTGAAGTTGCTTTCGCCTTCAAAACGACTACGACCACCGCTATCACGGCTACCAAAACCGCCACGACCGCCGCCGTTACGACCACGACCGCCACCATCACGACCACGACCGCCGCCATCACGACTACCGCGTGCAGGAGGTGGAGATGGCTCAAGGCCTTCGATTTCAGAAACGTTCAAACGCGCTTCTAAGTAATCTTCTAAAGCACGAATTTTACCGCGTTCACGGTAAGTTGCCAAAGTGATTGCTTTACCTGTACGACCCGCACGACCTGTACGACCAATACGGTGTACATAGTCTTCGTTCTTCATAGGAAGACCGAAGTTAATTACGTGTGAAATTGTTGGAACGTCAAGACCACGAGCAGCTACATCTGTAGCAACAAGGATTTTTGCACGACCTTCACGAATAGAACGTAAACGACGGTTACGTACAGTTTGTGGCATAGCACCATGAAGTGCTACAACTGAAAGACCAGCTTCTGCAAGCTCTTCAGCAAGCATATCTGTATCTTCTTGAGTTGACGCAAATACAACAGCCTGATCTACATCTTCAGCACTTAACCAATGCGTAAGCAATTTTTTCTTATGCTCAAAACCATCAGTCCAATGCAAAGTTTGGGTAATGTCAGTATTTGTAGAATGACCTGTTTCAATTGCAATACGCATTGGATCATTCATCATGCGTTCAGCAAGGTTAATGATACGTGGTGCAAATGTTGCAGAGAACATTAATGTTTGTTTACGATTTAACGCTAAATCGCTGATTGCTTCCAAGTCTTCAGAGAAGCCTAGATCAAGCATACGGTCAGCTTCATCGACAATTAAAGCGTCAACTAAATCAAGTTTAATTTGACGACGGTTTACAAGATCAAGTAAACGACCTGGAGTCGCAACTACAACTTGTGCACCTTTTAATTGTTGAATTTGCTTACCAAAAGGCATACCGCCCATGATTGCAGCAACACGAACACCTTTCATGTGACGTACAAGTGCAATAGCATCTTGACATACTTGCTGTGCAAGCTCACGTGTAGGAGAGATAACAAGGATATTCGGTTGAGTTACCGCTTTCATGCGATCTTTAAATGAATTAAGCGTGTCTTGACCCGCTAAAGCATTTAATGTTGGAAGTAAAAATGCAGCAGTTTTACCAGAACCTGTTTGGCTTGATACAAGAAGGTCTTTACCTTCCATAGCCGCAGGAATAGATTGCTCTTGAACTGGCGTAGGCGCAGTAAAACCAAGAGATTCAAGTGCTTTTTGTAGCGACTCGTCTAAAGAAAAATCAGCAAAAGTTTTGCTCATAGAGTATGTCACCCGAATGTGGGTGCTCCATTAAATATATAGTCTGATGGACATCGGCAAAAACCGGCACAGCAATAATCGCTGAAAAATAGAAATCAGCGGAAATCCGAGAACGACGATGCGTATAACGCACATTTGATAACAGCCGCAACCTGAAGGAATCGCTTAAGCGATTGGGTGGGGCGCGAAATATTGTCCTCTCTTGGGACCGGACGCGCTACACAATATAGAAGAGAAATGTTCAGGTAATGAACGAAATTTAGTGCGTGGGCGGAGTATAGCAGGATTTAAAATAAAGTCACGAAGTTTTATTGTTTTTTCCTGTGAGTAAATGAGATATAATTATTTTGAAATAAAACACTTCTATTTATCCCTAAAAACAACAAAGCTAGATTAAAAAAATGTCTACACAAACCATTGAACAAGAAACTATTCAAGTGATTAGAAAAAACTTCAATAAAGATCATTATATTATTCGCTTTATTAAAAACCTATTCACTAGATCTAAACAACCTAAATGGATGAATGCTGATGATCCACTATCCGAACAATATCGACAACAATTAAAATTACTCAATCATGGAAATATTGTTTGGGCGGCAGTCGTACAAGCGAATAATTTATTATTTCAAGATGGTCCGATGGATCATCCCGTGCATATTGTCTACTCTTCTACTCAAGACTTTGATAATAATCCTGAATACTTATCAGAAATCGCATCAAAAATTTATAGTTTAAAAAATACTGTTCCTGATGATATCCAATTGAGTAAACTTGCAGAAATGGTCACGAATGAGCAAGAGCGTGGCTTAGATTGGGAGTTGCCATCATCACTTACAAACGCATCAATACGTTCAACAACATTTGTCTTTGCCAGAGAACATAGTCCGAATCGCATATTGTCCAGTAATAAAATTCCAATTTTAATACACCCTTCTACTCATGCATGCATGATGGTTCCATCACGATTTTGGACACAAAAGTTGACAGATAGTTGGAGCAACCCTGAACAAGAACAAGAACAAGAACAAGAACAAGAACAAGAACAAGAAATCTATCAAAAAATTGGTGAACTTCTGTGGTCTATCATGCCTGAAGAAGCAACTGTAATATATTTTACAGGTGATATTTATCCTGAACATTGGTCAGGTGGAGCAGATTGGCTTCTCAAAAATGGGAAAAACGAGAGTTTTCTATTTGGTGAAAGTCCTTACGAAATTGAAAGTCAAATATATGAATTAATGAAAAAGTTAAGATCACTGGATATGTTTGCAGAGAAATGGACAAACTATAAAATCACATTAACAGAAACAGGAAAGATTGATTTCGAATTTGCCTATATTCCTGAAGAAGATCATTGGCCAGGACTACTTATGAAAGGTGTAAGTGAATTAAAAGAAGATGAGTTAGATCTACACAATATTCCATTTGAAGAATGGGAAATGCGTATTAAACATAGGGAACAAAATAAAGATTAAATTTCAAATAACGCATAAAAAAGCCTTCATAAAAATGAAGGCTTTTCAAACTCAATCTACGAAAGTATAAATTACTTCGCAGCTTCACCCCAAGCAGGAACAACTTGTTGCATGAGTGGTTTTAACATTTTCATAGAACAAGCGATCACTTGACCATTTTCCATAGAATCAGAACCACCACGTGCATCAACAACAGTACCACCCGCTTCTTTCACGATTAATTCACCTGCTGCGATATCCCAAGGCTTCAGGCCAAGTTCAAAGTAAGCATCAAAACGACCTGCTGCAACATAAGCAAGATCGAGTGCTGCTGAACCTGAACGACGATATTGCGCGCCTGCCTCAGTGACATTCAACAATGAATCAAAATGGTTTTTTGCATAAGAAACGACTTCACCGTTACGAACTTTACGAAATGCATGACCTACGCCCATGAAAGTCTTTTCAAGGCTGTCTTTTACATTTACACGAATACGGCGTTGGTTCAGCATTGCACCACGACCACGGCTTGCAGAGAATAACTCATCTTTCACAGGGTCATAAATAACACCGTGTTGAGTGATACCTTTGTGCTGAACTGCGATAGATACGCAAAAATGAGGAACACCATTAATGAAGTTTAATGTGCCATCAAGTGGATCAATAATCCAACACCAATCAGCGTCGTGACCATTACCTTCTTGATAACCAAATTCTTCACCAAGGAAGCTGTGATTTTTATAACTTTTACGAAGTGTATCAATCGTCAACTGTTCAATATAACGGTCTACACGCGTTACAGGACCATCGATACCTTTTTCTTCGACTTGTAGATCGAGTTTATGACGATTTTGATGCGCTTTTAAAAGCTCTTGACCAACTAATTGAGCCGCACGCGCAGCCATAACCACCATAGGTTCCATTGAACACCCACTACAAATTTGAAGATATTGATAAAGAATAATGCATAAAAGCCCGAATATTTTAGCAAATATTCGGGCTTTTAGGGGAAAAATGTTTATGAAGTTTATAAGCTATGAATTTATATCGCTTAATTGAGCTAAATCATCCAATTCAATATCAAAATAATTTTTAATACTTTTAAACATGCTGAATCAGTTTCGTCCATGCATGTTGAACTGAAAGTTGAATGCCTTTAGCATCTAGACCGCAAGATTGTAACATTTCAGCATGGCTCGCTTGTGCTAAGAACGTATCAGGCAAACCTAAATTCAACATAGGTTTTAAAATTTGCGCTTGCGCCATAAATTCATTCACAGCACTTCCCGCTCCTGCCATTACTGCATGTTCTTCGACAGTAACAAATAAACTCGTTTGATCTGCCAAATCTCGAATAATTTGCTCATCAAGTGGTTTGACAAAACGCATATTCACGATACGTACAGCAACATCTAGCTGTTCAGCAAGTTGCTTTGCAGCTTCAAGCGCAGGTTGAACACGACTACCAAAAGCTAAAATCGAAATACCGTCTTCATGTTCAGTATTAAACGTCGCTAAAAGTTCAGCTTTACCTATATCCATTGTGATCATTGTTTGCTGAATTTCTACACCCAAGCCATTACCACGTGGATAACGTACTGCGGCAGGCCCCTGATGCATATACGCAGTATGCAACATTTGACGACATTCATTTTCGTCTTTCGGCGCCATAATCACAATGTTCGGTACGGTACGCATAAAGGCATAATCATACGCCCCTGCATGTGTTGGACCATCTTCACCGACTAAACCTGCACGATCAATACCAAAAGTGACATCAAGGTTTTGCAAAGCAACATCGTGAACCAGTTGATCATAACCACGTTGTAAGAATGTCGAATAAATCGCAACAACAGGTTTTAAGCCTTCACATGCCATACCAGCAGCAAGTGTGACCGCATGCTGTTCGGCAATCGCAACATCGAAATAACGCTCAGGATATTGCTGTGCAAATTGCACCATACCCGAGCCTTCACACATTGCAGGTGTGATCGCGAGCAATTTTTCATCTTGCGCTGCCTCATCACACAACCATTGCCCAAAAACATCGGCATATTTTGGGGCGGTATTTTTTGAAGCTACCGCGCTGAGTTTACCAATCGCATGGTACTTAATTTGATCCGCTTCGGCAGGTGCAAATCCTTTACCCTTAACGGTATAAATATGGATTAAACGAGGTCCCTTACGCTGTTTTAACGCATTAAAGACCTGAACCAATTGATTGACATCGTGTCCATCAAATGGACCAAAATAATCAAAACCAATGGCTTTAAATAGGTTATCGGCAGCATCAGTTGCAGATTCATGCAAACGAGAATTAAAGTCCCATTCAGGGCAATCTTGAACGAAGGCTTGCCCCTGTTCATCAACATTAATAAATTTACCTTGTTCCCAAATAGACGCTAAATGTTTGGCAAATCCACCTGTGCTTTGTGAAATTGACATATCGTTGTCATTTAATACAACCATTAGGTCTGCATTGTGGGCAACCGCATCATTCATGGCTTCAAATGCCATACCAGCTGTCATTGCACCATCACCAATGATGGCAACAACTTCTCGCTTTTTTTGTTGATATCGGCTTGCCAATGCCATGCCTAAACCTGCAGAAATTGCAGTCGATGAATGTCCTACACCAAAGGTATCAAATACAGATTCTTCACGTGCAGGAAATGCAGCTAAACCATCTTTCGCACGAATGCTAACAAGTTGCTCACGGCGACCTGTTAGAGCTTTATGCGGATAGGCTTGATGTCCAACATCCCAAACCAAGCGGTCTTCGGGAGTGTTAAAGCTATAATGGAGTGCTACGGTCAGCTCAACGACCCCAAGATTGGCACCAAAATGCCCACCACTTTGTCCAGCAGCGTATAAAATATATTGACGTAGCTCATCTGCCACCTGTGTCAGACGGGCTGGCTCAAGCTGACGTAATTGTTGTGGATGGTCTATTCCATTCAACAATGGCGTATCAGGGCGTTGACTCGGGATTTCGGTATACAACATATGTGGCAAAGCCTTCTAAAGCCTGGCAAATCTAAGCTGGGAACACGGGGTAGCATATTCGTGAAAGATCATCATATCACAAACCTTCCGCCACATTTATAAGGATGCTCCACTGAACGGTTCTCAGTTCGGCATTTATGTCAATTTGGTCTAATTATCCTGAATAATCTTAGTATTTATCAACCATTTTCGTGTTCTTTATACAAAAAAGAATAATGTATTTTCAGGATTGTGCATAAAAACATACGTTACCATTCTACCTATATGCATGCTTTACGCTATACTTTAGCCAATTTCAACACAAAAAATGGTTAAGCCTGTGCCGATTGAATTTATTGCTACGTCTAAACTCCCTACGGCTTTTGGTGACTTTAAAATTTCTGTTTTTCAAGATCCACAAACTGGTGAAGAGCACGTTGCGCTTTCAAAAGGTCTTGAAAATGCACCAACCGCACCTGTTTTAGTACGTATTCATTCTGAATGTTTAACGGGCGATGCCTTTGGGTCACTCAAGTGTGACTGTGGCCCACAGCTGCATAACACCATGCAAATGATCAATGATGCAGGTCAAGGTGTGATTTTATATCTGCGTCAAGAAGGTCGTGGTATTGGCTTGACCAATAAAATTCGTGCTTATGCTTTACAAGATCAAGGACATGACACTGTTGATGCTAATTTGATGTTAAACCTCCCTGCCGATGCCCGCACTTATGATATGTGTAGCATTATGTTGGATCATTTAGCCGTAAAACAGGTCAAACTCATCACTAACAATCCGTTAAAACTTAAAGCTTTAACTGACTTAGGTGTTGATGTAACGGATCGTGTGCCATTGACTGTGGGTTTGAATGAATTCAATGCTGATTATTTAAAAACTAAACATGACCGTATGTCGCATATGTATGAGAAAGAGGATTTTTAAAACAAAAATGTGATATAAATCAAATTAAACCATACTAGATTAAGCGAAAATCACTGATTTCAGGGATATTTTTCACTCTTTTTCTTGGCTAGATTCTATTTTCTAGCATTAGAAACTTGAGATGACCATGAAAAAAACTATCTTAGCAATGAGTATTTTCTCGATATTATTAATGGGGTGTAATGGTAGTGATTCTAAAACCAATAACAATGAAACATCTTCTCCACCCCAAAATACACACCTAAACTTTGGGGAAAAAACCGATAAAGTTCAAATTACTAGTTTAAAATATCCTAATAGTACATCGGAGACAGTTGACCTTTTAGATGGTAAGCTCAAAGATACTCCTATATTACTTGGCCAAGCCGAAGATCTATTTATCATTAACTATTTATCAGGTGAGAAAAATATTGGTTTCATCCTTGCAACCAAGCAACAAATTTTAGACCACAAAATTGAATTCAATGAGTTTTCCTTTCTCATTAGCAATGAAGCAATGGAACGGTTTCTCGGCTTAAGCTATGCCGACATGATAATATTTACAGATCTGTTAGCAGATAAAATCTTAAAAGAAGATTTAGATGGCAATAAAACGATTAATTATGAAGATATTTTGAGTTTAAATAAAAATACTCAAGCTCTTCAGAAATTAGAGTTTAACTATGATGAATACTTTAATAATAAAAATAATAGCTTCAATATGAGTCTTAATGATGCGTATAAAACAGCTGATTCATCTTTATTTAGATCAATTATGGATGAAGTTTTTGATTCATTAATAAGGCTTGAAGAGCCAGCAATATTCACCAAAACCGTCTATCAAACAGAAATATCATCAGGTGAGAATGGCGAAATCACTAGCAACGATCCTAGAATTGAAACTCTAAATAAGGACAATAATACAGCAGTCTTGCTCAACAATCCTATTGAAGGATCTGCCACTGTTCGTACAACAAATATATCAAACATAACATTAACAGCCACTCCCACAACACCCAATATGGTCTTTGAAGGTTGGGAAGGCTGTGAAAATAGCAATGCAAATACTTGTACCATTGACCTGAATCAGAATAATAAAGTTTATGCACATTTTGGTTCTATTGATCATTTAGAAACGCCTAATTGGAATACCAAAACCTGTGCCCAAGCCAAAGCAGAATCAGTAAATAATGAATTACCAACTGCCTGCTTATCTCTCAAAAATTATATTTCACCTTCTGATGCAGAATTAAATCAAGGTCGTGCTGTTTTTGCCTTCGGTACTGATGGGTGCTATGCCTCAGCTCCAGTCTATACCGCACTTGACGGTTCGCTCAGAGCTAATCCTGGAATTCCTTTAGCAGGCTCTAAGACAGATAAATGTAATTATTTCGATCAAATGAATAATGCATATCTGACATATCATGAAGTGAGCTCAAATAAATCAAATTACAAAGCACGTATTTTTGGTTTATATGCGGTTAAAGATCAATGTAGTCCTGCAGTACCAGAGAAGTTATGTGGGCATAAAAATGAATGGGAACATGTCATTATTTGGATGAAAGACAATCAGCCAGAATATGTAACCCATACCCGACATGGCTGGATTGAAACCAAAGAAGCTTCAAAAGCGACACACTTAGCAAATGCTCCAAATACATTTGTATTTAAATACATTCAGGAAGGAGGCATTAATAGCCATTATCCAGATTTTGCAGGAAGTAAAAATGGTATCTATATACCATCTGAACAGCCAACACCACAAGGAACTCTATTTGGTCATGACAGCAAGCAAATATTAGACTATAAATACGCATCCACTGACTTTAAACAATGGTTTGAAAGTAAAGGGAAAACTAAACAATCTTGGGAGCGTGTGACTCAGCGTATTTATGACAATAGTTGGCTTAATAGCAAAGTTTGCCCTGTAAGAGTTGCTGAGGGTTGCGAAAAGCATTGGTTTAAACCAAACTTTCTAGTTATTGATAAAGTTCCAGTTATGCCTAAAGCATGGGAAAATGCAAAAGTAAAATTCTAATCAGATAAAGCCTCACACAATTAAAAGATGCTTAAAATATAGAAGCATCTTTTTTTTAAATAAAAGCATTAAATTCCTTACTTTTTTTATGGTTTTATGTTTTTATGTATACAACTTCAGAAATTTTATTTTCATCTTCCCAAGAGGTTCACATGCAGAATCCAACATCCGCAGATATCCAACGTGTACGTGATTTTTTATGTGATTTACAAGCACGCATTTGTTCTGCGCTAGAACAACAAGAAAAAATTGGCGGTGGAACTGCGACATTTGAAATTGATGATTGGCAACGTCCTGAAGGTGGTGGTGGTCGCTCTCGCGTACTACAAAATGGCATTGTAGTTGAAAAAGGTGGTGTGATGTTCTCACACATCAACATTTCAAATCTGCCTGCATCTGCAACTGAACGCCATCCGCAAATTGCAGGAGCAAAAGCGCAAGCAATGGGTGTTTCACTCGTTATCCATCCGAACAATCCGAATGTACCAACTTCTCATGCAAACGTTCGCTTATTTGTTGCCGAAAAAGAAGGTCAAGAACCAATTTGGTGGTTCGGTGGTGGTTTTGATCTCACGCCTTTTTATCCAAATGATGAAGATGTCCTTGCATGGCATCAAAAATCGTATGATCTCTGTGCACCGTTTGGTGATAATGTTTATGCAGAACATAAGCAATGGTGTGATGATTATTTCTATTTAAAACACCGTGATGAACAACGTGGCGTGGGTGGCTTATTTTTTGATGACCTAAATCAATGGGACTTTGAAAAATGCTTTGAATATATTCAAGCGGTGGGCAATGGCTACCTTGAAGCTATTTTACCGATTTTCCAGAAAAATCAAGATAAGCCTTATACCGAAGCGCAACGCGACTTCCAACTGTATCGTCGTGGTCGCTATGTTGAATATAATTTAGTGTATGACCGAGGCACTCTATTTGGCTTACAAACAGGTGGTCGTATCGAGTCAATTTTGGTGAGTATGCCACCGCTTGCAGGTTGGTCATATCGTCCAATATGGGATGAAAACAGCCCCGAAAAACGTTTAACGGATTATTATTTAAAACCTAAAGATTGGTTAAATGAACTAAAATAGTTTAAAAAACTCCGTCATTTTAGATTGTTTGAATGCAATACATTTTAAGAGAAAACAAAAAATGTATTGTATTTTGAACTTACAATTCAATGTAAAACCTTATTTTAATTTACTTAAATAGTATTTTTAAAAATTTAAACTCGCCACACTCAATTACAACATAAATTAAATCTTCAATTCTTGATACGTTCTGTTGCAAACACAATAACATCTCAGCGCTGAAATTAGCGTAAGATGTCCCATATCTTGAAAATCACTTCATCATTACGCCCTGTGTTTAGGTCGTTTTTCGCCTTTATCTTCATCATAGCAAACAGGGAATAATCGATGAATATCAAAAAATTTAGTACCATCACCCTCCTTTTATGGAGCTTTGTGATTGTATTTTTAAGTTCTGTCAGCACTACTGTTTTTTCTGAAAGTGCATTTAATGATAATTTTGCTTTTACCACGATGGCGATTGGTGTAATTGGCTTTTTAGTCAGTGGACTGTTTTTATTAGTCGATACCGTTCAAGATATCTGCAATCCGTAATTTTATTTTCTCACCAAGTTTTTCTGTAAATCTATAGTTCAGGCTTTAGTCATTCTGTATTCTGTCGTATATTGAAGCTCATTTTCACCACATGGATGCTGTGCAATGAGCAAACAATTCGCGGTCATTGGTAATCCCATTGAACACTCTCGCTCACCTGAATTACACCATCAGTTTGCTGAAAAAACTCATATTGATCTAAGCTACAAGAAACGTTTGGCTGAACTTGATGACTTTGAAGTCAGCGTCAAAGATTTTTTTTCCGATGCCAATGCCGTAGGGATGAACGTTACAGTTCCATTCAAAGAACAAGCCTTTGCTTTATGTACACATTTATCTGAACGTGCCACCATTGCTAAAGCCGTCAATACCTTATGGATGGAAAATGGTGAATTACATGGCGACAATACAGATGGTCAAGGTTTGGTTGAAGCCATTCATGCACTCGATTGGTCACTCCAAAACAGTCGCATCTTAATTATTGGTGCAGGTGGTGCAACGCGTGGTGTCATTTATCCACTTGCTCAAGCAGGCGTAACACACATCACTATTGCCAACCGTACACTTGCTCGTGCAGAACAATTGGTCAGTGATCTTCGGGATGCTGTTCCGCATATAGAACTTTCAGCTTGCGGACTAGATCAGTTACATGGCGAATATGATCTTATTATCAATGCAACCTCTGCAAGTTTAACAGGCGATACGCTTATCCTGCCTGAAACACTACAATTTAAATATGCTTATGAAATGGCATACGGCAAACCTTCAACTTTTATTGATCAAGCCAAAGCACGTGGCGTACCCACATCGGAAGGTTTTGGCATGCTTGTTGGACAAGCCATTGAGGCATTTTATATTTGGAATGGTGTTAAACCTAATTTAAAAGACTTTATTTAAGTTTTAAATTCCAATGAATAAAAAAGCACCTCATTTAAGGTGCTTTTTTATTCAATACTTCTATTTTGCTTTACTTAAATGAAGCACCCACCTTTTCAAAGGTTTTACGATATAAATCATAGTCAATAAACCCAACATCATCTTCTTTTAAGTTGTGAATGGTTTTCGCTGTTAATTGATTTTTACGTGTATCTTCATAAGCTTGAGCAAGAATTTTTGCAGTTTTATGCAGACTTGCTTTTTGCTCAGCATCTAAATCTCCTTCTTCAAAATCAGATAGAAATTCAGAAACATAATATTCAGTAAATGCGCTTTTCGCTGTTTTATGCTTTTGAACAAAAGTTTTCCACGCTTGGCGATCTTTCTGCCCTTCAATAGCATCGACAACAACACTATACACCGACTCACCTACGCGATCATTATATTGATCATTCAGCTCTAAATGATGCTTTTTCACCAAACGATCAAGTTCTTCTTTGACTTTGCCTTGTGGATTGTAAATCGATTCATCCGCATAGGCATAGGCATAAACACTGCCAATCTCATTTAGCTCGCTTGGGCTAAATAATTTAACAACATTAGGTTGTTCCGCACTCATTTTTACAATAAATACAGCCTGATAAGTTTTGCTATAAGATTTTGTTGAATCATAGACTTGAATTGCAAGATCATTCAGTTGTTGTTTTAAAGACAATGGGGTTACAGCACCTGAGGCTTGAGTTGTATCTACACCCAAAGATTTACTGAAACCGTTCACCATATTTTCAAGTGGTGAACCTTTACCAACTTCTTCAATTGATTTTGCCTGATTTAATTCAGTACGATTAATAGTTGTAGCATTGCCATAATTAAGAATATTCATATCTGTTTTAAACTTGAGTATCCCTGATGCCTTGGTTTTAAACTGAATATCATAATCAATACGAACTGCACGACCCTGCTTGTCTAATGCAACATCCATCAGCACAGGGTTATGACTGCCCTGACGTGCTAACTCTTTTTTCACATCAGCTTGATGCTGATCCCACAACACTTTAAAGGCTTTAGCATCTTTAAATTCTTTAGATGCATAAGATTCAAAGCGTTGATCAAGTTCTGTTTTTTCAGTCGAAAAAACCGTGTTTATAAATGATGGTGCATCTTCAGAGGTTACGCTTTGTGGTTTGTTCACTGTATTATGAACAAGTAGATCAATCTCATGCTCTTCCATACACGATTGAATATCTCCAATGGCAGGGCGTTTTTTCTGTACAGTCATTGCCTGACATTGCTCAGCACTTAAAGTACCTTCATCATCGGAAGAATCAGCTTCTTCTGTATCTGTCGAAGCAGCATTTATTGCTTCATTACACTCACTCGTACACATTGCAGCAGCATCGACAGCAGCACTACTTGCTGCAACAGCGCATTCACCTGCCGTTTCACAATCTGCCTCTTCATCATCTGCTGTACGATCATCATCAGAATTAAACTGTGCATTGACTAATTTATAGAGGTTTTGACTTGCACGGTATGCCTCAGCTTCTTGTGCACTCATCCCATAGGTTGACAATGAATCTGCGTCATCTGAAGAAGCATCTGCATATTCGGCAATTACATCACTAGAGGCTGCATCTGCTGTAACGTCGTTATTAGGAAATACACTCGACATTTTAGCTTGAAAATAGGGTTTATTTATTTGCTCATATAAACGTGCTTGTAAGAGCCATTCCTCAAGTGAAATTTTCAAACGAATTTTATCGACTGCACCTTGAGCCTTATCTTGTGCATTTAATGAAACTGTTTCGATATTTTGAGCATCTGCCAATAAATAAGGTAAAGCCGATGATTCTTTTAAATAGGAAACCAATGCTTTTACATCGAGCTTTTCAAGATCTTTTTTATATTTTGAAAAATCAATATAAGCGAGTGAATTCTGACTGTCTTTATTGACCATAAAAGGCATCAATGCAAAATAATTGGTGTAAAACTTATATGCATTAAAGTCGACGACCATGGGTACTTTGGCTTGTACCAATAAGGTTGGTTTTTCATACCTAACCGTCAAATTCATCGATGCCATTTTTTGCTTATAATGTACCGAACCATCATAGCTAAATTGCATTTCACTCAGCAATTTCATGACAAAACCTTCAATTTTTTTAGAACGTGAAGATGATGCCGAAGATGATTCGCCTAATTCTTCTGCTGCAATAGCTTGATAAAGCTGTTGCAATTGTACCGAACTTAAATTGATACGCTGTGCTCTGAGTACTGCTTGTACCTGTTTTTCAAGCTCAGGATCGGCAACTCTAGATTGATTTGAAATATTTTCTTTGCTTACGCTTGCATTATCAACCGCAAATTTAAACGTGCCATTATAATCATAACTTGGATAGTCAAACATGGCATTAAGACCATCGCTTGCCCGCTGATCAAGAGCATTGGTTGTTGCATTATTGGATTTAATGACGTGAGATGAACAAGCAGTTAAACTGAGTGCAAACAAACATAAACTTAATTTTTTTAGGCGCATAATATTCTTCAAATATCTTGTTTCTTTATAATTAAAATCTAAAAATAAATTTAGATCCACAATAAAAATCATTTTAATTTTATCAAAAAAGTTAAAAAAAACACTCTACATTTTGTATCTAATTCGCTTTTCTGACATTTTTTTTAGTTACAGTTATCAATGCATTCAACTCATTTAAATTGAATAATAAATCCATTGCTTAAAAGCCCATAACTATATTTGTATTCAGGATTACGACACATGCCAGCATATAAAGCGCCCGTACGAGATATCCGCTTCTTAATGAATGAAGTATTTGACTACGCATCACATTACAAAACACTGTCTAACGGTGAAAATGCCGATGCAGACACCATTAACATGATTATTGATGGTGCAGCAGACTTTTGTGAAAATGTACTTTCACCACTCAACCAATCAGGTGATGAAGAAGGGTGTCATTTTAAAGATGGTGAAGTGACTACACCAAAAGGTTTTAAGGAAGCTTACGATCAATTTGTTCAAGGCGGATGGCAAGGTTTGTCTTATCCTGAAGAATTTGGTGGTCAAGGCTTACCGATGTCTTTAAACCTCGTTAAATCTGAAATGATGGGGACTGCAAACTGGTCTTTCACTATGTATCCAGGTTTAAGTATGGGCTGTATGAACACCATCATGCAGTTTGGTACAGATGAGCAAAAAGCAACGTATATGCCTCATCTCACTGCGGGTACTTGGTCAGGTACAATGTGTTTGACTGAACCTCAGTGCGGTACCGACTTAGGACAAGTGAAAACTAAAGCAGAGCCAAATACAGATGGTACTTATGCTATTACAGGAACGAAAATTTTCATCTCTGCAGGTGAACATGATTTAACAGACAATATTGTTCACATTGTTCTTGCCCGTCTTCCAGATGCACCTGCAGGCACAAAAGGTATTTCATTATTCATCGTACCTAAATTCATTCCAACTGCAGATGGCGGTGTAGGTGAACGTAATCCTGTAACTTGCGGTTCAATTGAACATAAAATGGGGATTCGTGCTTCAGCTACTGCTGTGCTTAACTTTGATGCTGCAACTGGTTACCTCATCGGTGAAATCAACAAAGGTCTACATGCAATGTTTACCTTTATGAATACCGCACGTATCGGTACGGCTGTTCAAGGTTTGGCACATGCTGAATTGTCTTTCCAAGGTGCATTACCATACGCAAAAGACCGTATGTCTATGCGTGCCCTTTCTGGTAAAAAAGATCCTGAGCGTGTTGCAGATGCCATCATTCACCATGCTGATGTCCGCCGTATGTTGTTGACGCAAAAAGCATTTGCTGAAGGTGGTCGTTCAATGATTTATCACGCTGCACAGCTAGCGGATAAAATGACCGATGCCCTCCTTCAAGGCGATCAAGCGAAATATGATGAATATGATGACAAACTTGGTTTCTATACCCCAATTTTGAAAGGCTTCTTGACTGAAATGGGTTTAGAGTCTGCAAACTTAGGTATGCAAGTGCTAGGTGGTCACGGTTATATCAAAGAGCATGGCATGGAACAAATTGCCCGTGATGCACGTATCTCAACACTCTATGAAGGAACGACAGGTATTCAAGCATTAGACTTGATTGGTCGTAAAGTTTTACTTTCTTCTAAAGGTAAGGTAGTTCGTGAATACACTGCTGAAATTTTGAAATTCTGTGGTGTTCATGCACGTAATAAATACATGCGCCGTTTTGCATGGGATTTAACTAAAATCTGTGCACAGTGGAATGCTTTAACTGTACGTATCATGCTTGCAGCACGTAAGGACCGTGACATCGTATCTTCTGCTTCTGTCGATTTTTTGATGTTCTCTGGTTATGCGATGATGGCATACTATTGGGCACAACAAGCTGCTGTTGCTTCAGAAAAATTGGCATCGGGTGAGGGTGCTGAAGTTCCTGAATTCTATAAAGCAAAAATCAAACTTGCTGATTTCTATTTTGAACAATTGCTTCCACGTTCACAAGGTCATGCTGAATCTATGGTGAATCCATCTAAAACAATGATGTCTCTTGATGCTGAACACTTTAGCTTTGACTACTAAGTTGTAAGTTTTTAGAAAAAGCAAAAGACCGCCTAGGCGGTCTTTTTAAATTTAATAGATGAGCATTTAATTTAATCACATTATGAAATGGCAGCCCACAACATAGAAAGACCCGCAAAAAGTAACATTCCATCAAGTAATAAATTAAACACCCGTTCGGAAATATTCAAAACAAATAACTTCCCAAAATAATTTCCGAACATTAAAGATAAACCCACAAGAAAACCCGCAAGAATCACTTCTGATTTTAAAACGCCTAACGTACCAAAGGCTATACTTTTTGAAGCATACAATGCAAAAGAAGATGCTGCCTCTGTTGCCAGTAATGCTCCCTTGGTTAAACCAAAACCACTAAAAACTGGCAACAACAATGGACCTGTAGAAAATACCAAACCCGTCAAATAACCGAGTAATGCACCAGCAAGAACTAAATGAAAATTATTTAATTTTAAACCTTTACGTTTTGCAAAATGTCGCAATGGAATCAATAATATAAAAAACAATCCTATACATATATTGGACACTTTCGCAGGCATAACCCACAGTGTATTTGCGCCCAATACAGCAGCAGGAATACCGACACTCGTAAACAGCAAAAAAGCTTTTATATTTAGTTCATGTCGCCATAACATCACACGTGAAATATTTCCCATAATCGCAGCAATTGCCATGATTGGTACTGCCAATTTAGCCCCGAAAATATAAGCAAGTATGGGTAATAAAATAATAGATGAGCCAGTTCCGACAATACCGCTAATCATGCCTGAAAGTACACCAATCAGTGCCAACACCACATAAATCATGATCTGATTTTTTGTCCAAATATATTAAAGAAACTCTTCCAATACTGAATTTAGGAACACATGTCCTTTCTCGGTACATGCAATACGATTTGGATCATTTACCATCAATTTACGTTGTTGCAATGATGCCACTAACTCAGCAATTTCTGACAAATCCGTACCTGTACGCTCAGCATACAGTGAAGCGTCTACGCCATTGTTTAAACGTAAAGCATTCATCATAAACTCAAACGGCATGTCATCATGTTCAAGGCGTTTAAATTGCAGATTTTCCGCAGGTACTTTAGCTAAATAATCTTTTGGTAAACGCGTTTTTTGAAAACGATATACACCATCAACTTGTGTCACTTTTCCATGTGCACCTGCACCAATCGCCAAATAATCACCAAATTGCCAATAATTAAGATTATGTGCTGACGGTTTTTCCTTACGCCAAGCTGACACTTCATAATTGATAAAACCATTGGCTTTTAAATAAGTTTCACCCAGTTCTTGAATGTCTTCCAACACTTCATCGACAGGTAAAATTGGTTGTGTTCGGAAAAATACTGTATTCGGTTCAATGGTCAATTGATACCACGAAATATGCGTTGCTCCACTTTCTACAGCCAGTTTTAAATCAAGCAATGCCTGCTCTAAAGTCTGCTCAGGTAAGCCATGCATCAAGTCAACATTGACCCGCTTAAAGCCAGCTTCTTTTGCATTTTTAATGGCAGAAATAGCATCATTATTGCTATGAATACGACCAAGTTTTTGTAAATGTTCGGTGTTAAAACTTTGTACACCAATCGATAAACGGTTAATGCCTGCTTCTAAATAACCTGCAAATGGATCATGCTCTACTGTCCCAGGATTAGCTTCT
Organism: Acinetobacter sp. TY2; assembly: GCF_046269225.1. Classification (NCBI taxonomy): domain Bacteria; kingdom Pseudomonadati; phylum Pseudomonadota; class Gammaproteobacteria; order Moraxellales; family Moraxellaceae; genus Acinetobacter; species Acinetobacter sp. TY2. The sequence continues at coordinate 165,093 of NZ_JBJZOR010000001.1, read as the reverse complement.
AAGGTGATTTCGCAATCTTGCTCAAAAGATAATAATGCCTTGAGTTTAGCAAAAAGCCATTGATAACCTTTAGCAGAAATTAATGATGGTGTTCCCCCACCAATAAATACACTATGAATTTCTCGCCCTTGGGCAAAGTCAATTTGCGTTTTAAAGTCTTCGACCAATGCCTGTAAATATTCTTGTTCTAAATCCAGTGATAACTTTCCGTCAGGCACGGCATGTGAATTAAAATCACAATACGGACATTTCCGCACACACCATGGCATGTGAATATATAAAGAAAGTGGAATCAGTGCAGGATTTAAATCAGCCAAAGGACAGCTCAAAACAAAGAGATAATGCACAATTTTAACATGAGTTCTACATTCACATTCGCTCAACTTTCTATTTTGCTTTAGACTGAAAGCAAAATGATAAAAAGCAAAGGTATAAAATGATGAAAATTGCGAGCCAATTATTTTTCCTTTTACCCTTAGCCATGGGGATTGGGATTGCCATGACCTTTCAGACAGCAATCAATACACAATTACGTGAATATTTACATTCTCCACTGCAAGCCGCCCTTTTATCATTTTTAATTGGTACAATAGTGCTCGCCGTTTTAGTGATCATTCAAACGACCTTGCAAGCCGTATCTAAACCGAGTTTGCATGAATTAAACATGATCCCTTGGTACTTATGGCTCGGTGGCTGTTTGGGTGTATATGCAATTAGTATTAGCATTTACACTGCTCCAAAACTTGGATTTTTAACACTTTCTGGCTTAATTATTTTTGGTCAAATTTTAATGTCGATGTTGATCGATCACTTTGGGCTTCTAGGTTCAGAGAAAACCCCGATCAATTGGCAACGTTTTTTAGGTGGCGTGGTGATTTTTATTGGTGTGCTTCTCACTCTACAACGCTAACCCATTTATTTTCTAAGCACATTTAAAACGAGTATTTTCTGTGTCTGCATCGACCAAAGCCACAACTACCCGCTTTGAATTAAAGCAACTATTTCATCTAATGCTCCCTATTTTAGTCACTCAATTTGCCTATGCAGGTTTTGGACTAATTGATACCATTATGGCAGGACATATGTCCGCCGAAGACCTTGCAGCTATCGCAGTCGGGGTTGGGTTATGGATTCCTGTCATGTTGTTATTTAGTGGCATTATGATTGCAACCACACCTTTAGTGGCTGAAGCCAACGGCGCACGAACCCCTGAAAAAATCCCTTCAATTGTCCGTCAGTCACTTTGGATTGCCTTGATTCTCGGCATTATTGCAATGCTGATTTTACAAGCCACACCCTTACTACTCCCGTTATTTGGTGTCCCTGATTCTTTACTTCCTAAAGCAAGTCTGTTTTTACATGCGATTGCATTCGGTATGCCCGCAGTCACCATGTATTCAGCTCTACGCAACTACTCTGAAGCCTTAGGTTTTCCACGGCCTGTAACCGCCCTGAGCTTAGGGGCTTTAGTGGCACTTATTCCGCTAAACTTTATTTTTATGTATGGTTTGGGTCCTATTCCGCATTTGGGCAGTGCTGGCTGTGGTTTTGCAACGGCAATTTTACAATGGCTGATGCTTATTATTTTAGCGATCTATGTATTTAAAGCAAAACGCTATCAAAAAACTCAACCGTTGACGCATTGGGAAAAAATGAATCCCGTGCTAATTAAGCGTATTTTGAAATTAGGCTTACCAATTGGTTTAGCTATTTTCTTTGAAGTGAGCATTTTTAGCACAGGGGCAATTGTACTCAGCACACTGGGTGAAGTCACCATCGCCGCCCACCAAATCGCCATTTCCGTCACCTCTCAATTGTTTATGATTCCAATGTCTTTGGCACTTGCATTGACTATTCGAGTCGGAACTTATTATGGTGAAAAAAATTGGGTGGCTATGCGTAAAGTACAAAGACTCGGCTTACTCACTGCAACGGGTTTTGCATTTATTACCATGCTTCTGATGTGGTTACTACGTGCTGACATTGTCGCAGTTTACACCTCTAATTCTGAAGTAACACAAATCGCAATTTATTTAATTATCTTTGCGATTGCTTATCAACTCATGGATGCATGGCAAGTCAGTGCAGCAGGCTGTTTACGTGGCATGCAAGACACCAAAGGTCCAATGTGGATTACCATGCTTGCCTATTGGATTATCGCCTTCCCTGTCGGAATCTACTTGGCACGTTATACTGAAATGGGTGCAGCGGGTGTTTGGATTGGGTTGATTGTCGGTTTAAGTATCGCTTGTGTTTTACTACTCACACGCCTACGTATGAACAATCAACGCTTAATACAATCATCAAATTAAAAATAAAGCATTTAGCATTTAGCATTTAGCATTTAGCATTTAGCATTTAGCATTTAGCATTCAGCATTCAGCATTCAGCATTCAGCATTCAGCATTCAGCATTCAGCATTCAGCATTCAGCATTCAGCATTCAAGAATAGATAAGCTCAAAATTACTCCGCCTCCTTTTAAAAAATTAGAGGGAGGTAATTTTGAAATACTTTACAACTGACCTATTGCTACTTTTAAACCTGATGGAATGTCCGATTCACTTTCAACATCTTTCACAATCACTTGACCTACAATCACATCTACCCCATTAAACGTCATGGTGGGAGAACCATAGAGTTCATAGCCTTCATTTAAAGCTTTGGTCACTTTGGCACAGAAATTCACATCATCTTTACCTGTTAAATATCGGTACACTTTTGTCATTTGATTTTCCTCAGACACAATATCTGCTTATTCTACGCTTTTCTGCATGCTACATCTTTCGACTAAATACAATCAAAATATTGAAAAATAGCCAATGCGAAACAATATCTTAACAATTTGAAGTAGGCAGTCATGTAAATGTCACCTATGATCAAAACAATCATTATATTCTTCTTGTCGAAGGGCGCATCAGCATGTCAAAAAATGCAAGTACACCAGGCCGCCGCTTTATGAAGCTTGCGAGTATGACTGCAAGTATTGCGACAAAAACTGTTTCCAACTCCATTCGTAATTTTAATGCCGATGAAGACAAAAAAAATGAAGCTCGTAGTCAGCTTTTTCAAGATATTGGACTACAAATTGCTGATACCTTAGGCGAGATGAAAGGTGCGGCAATGAAAGTTGGGCAGATTGCCTCACAATATAAAGATATTTTCCCACCTGAAGTTGCAAGCGCGATTGCTAAACTACAACGCCAAGCACCAGCCATGCCCTTTGCTGAAATAAAACAACAAGTTGAAAGTGAGCTCAGACAGCCGATCAATAAAGCATTTACCCATTTTGAAGAGCAACCTTTTGCCGCAGCCTCGATTGGTCAAGTCCATAAAGCGATTTTACCCAATGGCACACCTGTCGTAGTAAAAGTACAGTATCCTGGTGTCGATACTGCCTGTGAAAGTGATCTTAAACAGGTTCGTTTAGCCTTACGCTTAATGGGTGTTTTAAAGGTCGATAAAAAACTCCAAGATCGCCTATTTCAAGAAATTCAACACAGTTTACATGAAGAACTCAACTACGAAATTGAAGCACAAAATCTTGAGGTTTTTCGTACCTTTCACCAGAGTTTAGACAGTAAAATTATTATTCCCAAAGTCTTTCCTGAACATTCAACACGGCGTGTTTTAACCTTAAGTTTTGAACAAGGTGAAAGTATTGAAACGGCCAGTACGTGGGACTTAACAATTCGTAATGATATTGGTCGTCGTTTGATTCAGGCATTGGGTCAACAAATGTTTTTCTTAAAGCGATTCCACTGTGACCCACACCCAGGTAACTTTGCTTTTCGTGAAAATGGCAGTGTAATTATTTACGATTTTGGTGGCGTAAAAACCTTATCGACTGACATTATTACTCACTTTAAATCATTGGTTAATGCTGCACGCAAACAAGATATTCCACGTATTGAAGATGAATTAACTGCACTTGATGCGCTCGCTGAAAAAAATAAATTTCCTGAAGATTTATATCAGCAATGGTTAGAAGTTTTATTGCGTCCACTGACCACACCTTATGATTTTGCAGAAAATTCAGCTCACCATGATGGGATGAAGCTCGTCAAGAAATCCTTCAAATATTGGGATGTTTTCAAACCATCACCAGATACATTGATGGTCAACCGAACCATATCAGGACAATATTGGAATCTTATTCATCTTAAAGTCAATGATGATTTAAACGATGTATTTGAAAGTTTAGTTCCATCCGAACAACTTAATTAAGCATATTTAAATAGATATATTTACATACCTTTTACAAAATGTTTGTACAACAAAACCTTATTTTAATATTTTTTTAAGTTAGCGAGACTAAATTATCTACATAGAAAGTCGTTATCTCATTCGACTTTTACTTAACACCTCTTAGAAGTCTATGCAAATATATCCTCCTGCTAGACTTCTTTTTTTATGTTTATTTTGATGCAACACTCTTCAAAATTATTTATTTTTCTTTTGAATACAATCACTCAGAAACCAGCTAAGTAACATCTCTTGACACATATATTGTTATATTATAACATTACAAAATCAACCCAATAAGAGATAAGAAATGCGTACAAATATCCATCCCGAATACCGTGAAGTTTTATTCCATGACACCAATGCTAATGCTTATTTTATCATTGGCAGCACACTCAACAGCAATAACACTCGTGAGTATGAAGGAAAATCATATCCTTACGTCAGCTTAGATATTTCGAGTGCTTCACATCCATTTTATACAGGTGAACAACGCCAAGTGAATAATGATGGTCGTATTGCAAACTTCAATAAACGCTTTGCACGTTTTAAACGCTAAGTATTATTCGATGTAAAGACAGAATACGATGAGTGAAATGAAGCATTCATTAAAAATATAGTTTGACTTTAAAGCCTGAATATCTCCCCAGATTCAGGCTTCTTTTTATTATTAAATATTGATTTTATAAAAGCGCTAAGCGGACTTTAAAAATATTTGAAATAAATAAAAACCCATCGCCAAACACAGCACACCCACGATCATACTCGACAGACTATACATGACAGCTATGTTCATTTGCCCTTGTCTGATTAACTGAAAAGTTTCCAAACCAAAACTTGAAAATGTAGTGAATCCACCAAAAATACCAACCATGACAAAAAGTCGAGTCTCATTTTGCAGTATAGGGTAGCGTTGACTTAAGGCAAAGAAGACGCCTGCAAGAAAACAGCCCAACACATTAATAGACCATGTTGCCCAAGGAAATAAACTCATTGGTCGCACAATGAGTAGCCCTGCACCATAGCGTAAGCAAGCACCTATTGCTCCACCACAAGCGACAAATAACCAATTCATTATATTCTCCACTTCATCAATTTCAGTTCAGCGGATAAGTCTTAATTTATCCACAAGTGATCAATTTCCAAATGCTTTCTTCAATTCCATCATTATGATTTTGTACAATTGAATCTATAGTTCATCACCACATTCAGCTATGATTCTGAGTGAAAAATAAAGGATGATGATTCAATTCATCTTCTCTCATCATAGATCATTCACTGGAGTATGCACATGTCACAGGAATTACTGAATCAACTTCAATCGGGCGAAGCTAAATTTTCCGATGTCATTGCTTTTATTGAAGCTCGTTATACACATACACCAACCGCATTTCAAAATGGTCAGCAACATAATGCAGCCACTGAAAACCAAGGTAGCGCAAAAGTATTTTCATTTGCTCAACTTAATGGACTTGATCAAACACAAACTTTAAGCCTATTTGCAGAACATTATGCGTCTGTATTGGCGACACCTGAAGCAACCGATCACCAAAACATTCGTCAATTTATACAAAATAGTTGGAATGGTATCAAGTTTGAAGGCACGGCTTTAGTTGTAAAATAATCTCATGCTGCTCCTCCCTTTGTTAAAGGTGAGCAGTATGACTGCGCAAGGGGAGGAATTAATAAAATTTATAACTTGATACAGCCACTTAAGGACGCTCCTTGTACTGAGGCAAACCATCACAAATAGTATCCCACTCTGCCTTATAGGCTGTGAAAATATGCATAACAGGCTTGTGTTCTAATGGTGTATCCAATGTTCCAATTCTTAAACGATAAGTATCGGGTGTCTCTGCTTTAATACTGATGATGGGCGAAGCACATTCACTACAAAAACAACGTGCTGTAGTTGGTGTTGATGCAAATTTTTTCAATAAATGTTCACCTTGAACAATTTTAAAATCTGCTTTTTTAATCGGAGCATTGGTAGCAAATGCCGTGCCATTGGCTTTGCGACAACGCTTGCAATGGCATTGAATTACTTCGCCAATTTCACCATGAATTTCATAGCGAATCGCACCGCATAAACAACTGCCTGTATAGATTTTTTCTTCGGACATTTTTATTCCTTCATCAATTGCGAACGCTTTTTAGGATACTAAAAAATATTCTACGCTCCATTACGATATAGATGATGATTGATCCAATTGTAAATATTGCACCACACCCTCACCTGCTGCACGACCTGTCGCAAAACATGCCGTCAACAAATAACCGCCTGTCGGTGCATCCCAATCAAGCATTTCACCACAACAGAAAACATAAGGATTCAATTTCAGCTGTAAATGTTGATTCAGTGCATTTTCACGTACACCACCTGCACAACTAATCGCCTCTTCAATTGGGCGAAAACCATCTAAAGTAATAGCTAAATTTTTAATTTGAAACGCTAATTTTTCAGGCTGTTGCCAAATGGATTTATCGACTAACTCTCGGACTAAATTGGCTTTTGCACTATCTAAACCAGCCTTACGCCAAACATTACTCATCGACTGTTTCTTTGAAGATTGTAATTTTTGCGTAAGCTGTTCAATACTTTGATCGGGCAACAAGTCCAAATGAAGTATCATCGGCTGCCCTACTTTTTGCAAAGTGCGCAATGCTCGACCTTGTTTATAAATCAGCCCACTTTCAAGCCCATAATGTGAGATGACAATATCACCTTGGGTTTTCTGTTGATGGTCAAGCCATGCATCTACACGCTTTAAAGGTTGCCCAAATACAGGCTGCATATAGCTTGACCACTTGCGCTCTACGCCAGCATTACTTGGTTGAAAATTTTCAATGGCATCAGCATTTAACCATTTTTGCCAAGCACCATCACTACCCAAGCGTGACCAAGACACAGCCCCACATGCTAAAACTATCGCATCAAATTTCTGCTCAAATTGTTGCTGATTTTTTTGATCTAAAATAGTGAGTTGATTGTCAGCCAAATTCATAATTTGATGCCTATAATGGAATTTTACGCCTTGTTCCATCAAGCGTTTTAACCAAGCTCGAAGCAGCGGTGCAGCTTTCATTTCAATGGGAAAAATTCGTCCTGAACTGCCTGTATATGATTCAATACCTAGACCTTGCATCCACGCTTGAATCCATTTTGCATCCCATTGTTCAACCCAAGGCTTTAACCATTCCACGTGGTCATAACGTTGAATAAACTGTGTAACAGGTTCTGCATGAGAAATATTCAAACCAGTTTTGCCTGCCATCAAAAATTTACGTGCAGCAGAAGGCTTTTGTTCAAAAACATGAATCTCTAGTTGAGTACTCTTAAGCTGACTCAATACTTCTGCAGTCATCAATCCAGCAGGCCCTGCACCAATAATGGCAACTTTTTTAATTTGCATCTGCTGGCTCAGAAGCTTGTGCATTTTGACCTTGTATAGGCATGAAATCATCAAAACGCGTGGTGTAACTTTCAGGTTTTGAAATAATCAATTGCTGACACAGCTCACCACGTTCTAAATATTTAATTTCAAAATGAGTTCTTGCCGATGTCGCAGGAATGACCTCTTTGACATAAGGTAATTTCCAAACATCAATGAGTTGCTTTTCTGCCTCGGCAATATATTCAGGAATATTACTCGCCAATGTCACCGTGCCATTCACCCGTAAACGTGAAACCAAAAACTCAAAAAATGGCATATTCAACCAACGCTGAGCGGGATTATGTGGCTCAGGGTTTGGATAAAGAATAAAAAACTGTTCGACTTGTGCAGGAAAAAGTGCATGAACAACCCATGGCACAGCATCCGCATGCATAGGTATTAAATTTTTTTGACCTTCAAGTTGATGTTGTTTTTGCATCGCTACAAATTTTTCACGTGTTCGCTCAATTGCAATCAATTGCTGTTCAGAATTTTGCTCTGTAAACAGTAAGGCATGCTTACCTTTTCCTGCACCAATCTCCACACAAATCGGCTGATTTTCAATAGAAATAAAATCACGAGGCGCATGCATACGCTGTGCTTGAAATTGACGAATCGGCATAATCAGATCAAACTAAGAGAAATCAAATGTAAGTCTAACAATTCCTGACTCGCTTTCCTATTTTTTCACTTATTTTTGGAGTATTTCATGTCTGTTCCACGTACATTTCCTTGCCCACGTTGTGGTGAACCATCTACTTGGGAAGGTAATGAATTTCGCCCTTTTTGCTCAGAGCGTTGCAAGATGATTGATTTGGGTGCTTGGGCAAGTGACGAATATAAACTTCCAACTGAAGATGCCCCGCAAGCAGAAGACAATTAGATTTTTAGTGATTTAAATTAAACAAATATACAAAAAACAACAATTCAATCACATTCTTAATGTAGTATATTTTACAGTTACATTAAAAAGTAGCTTTAAACTTTTTTGAAAAAGTTCATATTTTCGTCATCATTATAATTTATAACTCATTTTAAGCTGTATTAAATCTAATTCAAAAACTGCTTAAAATGACTTTAGGAGTATTATCATGCATATAAGTTTAAAAATTTTACTTTCCACTTTCATGCTACTTTCTATTTTTTTTGTAACGTTAGGTCTGTATAGCCTTGATCTATTGTTACTTAGCGTTGCTATTCTATTTATCGTTGCTTCCATATTAATTGTTCTTGAAGCAAAACAATCGTTACATAATCCATTTAGTCACTAAAAAAGATACAATCAGATGTACAAGATAAGCGATAGATATAAAATAGAAAGTAACAATATATAAAAATATACGTAAACATTTTTAATGTTGCCTAAGGACAAAAAACTTTTCATTAAATTGACAAAATACTTTTAGCTTTGTAAAAACAAAAAAAATAATAAAAAATATAATATCGCCCCTGATCTAAAAAGATTAAGGGCTTTTTAATTTTAACCCGCTTTTCCTGCAACAAAAGGGTTATGTTGTTTTTCAAAACCAATCGTACTCATTGGCCCATGCCCTGAAATAAACTGTGTTTCATCAGGTAAACTAAAACATTCACGATGTATTGATTCAATCAGTTGAGCATGATTACCTCGTGGAAAATCAGTACGACCAATAGAACCTTTAAACAACACATCACCTGTCCATAGAACACCATAATTTTTATTGTAAAAAACTACATGACCTGGTGTATGACCTGGTGCAAAACGAACTTCAAATTCTTCTTGCCCAAGTTTTAAGACTTCACCACCCTCTAGCCACTGATTGACAATGACAGGTTCTGGAATGGGGAAGCCATAACGAGCGGAGACTTCTTGAATCATATCCAACCAAAATTGATCTTCTTTATGTGGCCCAATCACAGGAACATTCCATATTTTAACCAATGCACCCACAGCTCCAGCATGATCTAAATGACCATGTGTCAACCATAGCGCTTTCACTGTTAAGCCCAATGCTTCAACTTCAGCTTGAAGTTTTTCAGCATCACCGCCCGCATCAATCAAAACAGCTTCTTTAGTTTCTGAATCCCAAATAATCGAACAATTTTGTTGAAATGCCGTGACAGGTACAATTTTAACTTGCAGCATACATTTCTCCTGCCACCTTGAAATAGAAAATCTTGAAATAAAAAATTTATGAAATGAGTGTCTGTTTCAATGCATCAAGCTGTGCTTGAACCAATGTACTCAATAATTGAATATGATCTGCTCGATCATTCAGTGCCGGAATATACGCATAGTGCTTTCCGCCCGCATGCATAAAAAGTTCAGCATTTTGTAAAGCAAGCTCTTCAAGTGTTTCCAAGCAATCTGCTGAAAATGCAGGACTCAAGACTTGCACAGAAGCCACACCTTGCTCAGCCCACTCTTGCAGTATTCGATCTGTATAAGGCTTAACCCATTCCTGTTTCCCAAAACGCGATTGAAAGCTAATAGCCCATTGCGTTTCATTTAAACCGAGTGCCTGTGCAACTTTTTTTGCAGTGATACGACAGCGCTCAGCATAAGGATCGCCTTTATCAGCATAAGGTTGTGGAATACCATGAAATGACATCAACAATTTATCAGCTTGACCATGTTCGGACTGATAATCTCGCACACTTGCAGCCAATGCTTCAATATATAAAGGATGTTGATAATAATCACGAATCAGACTTAGACCCGGTAAATTACGCTGAGTCTTCACCCAATCCGCTATCGCATCATATAACGGTGCTGTCGATGTTGCAGAATATTGCGGAAATAAGGGCAATAAGATGACATGATCATATTGAGCTTGTGTCGCATTCGCCAAAATGGTTGAAATCCCTGGCGTACCATACGTCATTGCAGGAACAATATTTATTTCAAATTCAGGATATACAGAAATAATTTGCTGTTGAAGCGCTTGAACCTGTTGATTTAAAATTAAGCGCATTGGAGAATCTTCAGTCCAAATCTGCGCATACGCTTGCGCCACTTTTTTAGGACGAAAAGGTAAAACAAAACTGTACAGAATGATCTTCCACAAAAATTTAGGAATCTCAATTACTCGACCATCTGACAGAAACTCTTCAAGGAATCGGCGAACACCAGAAGTGGTTGGTTCATCTGGTGTTCCCAAATTTGCAATCATCACCAAAATTTTAGGCTTTACAGACATTCTCTTAAATTCCAACACACTTTTAGACATCTAATATAGTACCTGATGCTCTATGGAACACGTACTTTATCAATATGATGTTTTCATCATCCCCGATTGATGAAAAGTTCAAAGAATCGGTGTGCGACGCCCAATTTGGCCATCACCTTCAATTAATTTTAAAGCTTTTGCGGTCATTTGCCAAAGCATACGTTGACGATCATCACGTCCTACAGGTACAACCCATTCATTTTGACGCATTTGTTGTTTAATGGTATGTAATGCGCGAATATTAATCTGTGCACGAGAAACAGCGTGCGCTCGAGGCATGACCCTCAAAGCATCATTGAGACCTGTATTATTCAAATGTTCATTGAGTACTTTTGAGAAAAATTCTTCAGGCATTTGTTCACGAAATTCGCTAGAAAGTACTTTCACCAATTCAAGCCAACTCATCTCACGCATTGGCGTTAATTCTCTAAAGTTACCATCCTGATAGGCATGCATGCGGTAATCAAAGCTAAAAATTTCATTGCTATACACTTTTGGTAAAGTCAAAAATGGATCAACTTCTTTTAAGCCATGTACGGTAGTTTGTTCTGAGCGAGCTTTAGCAAGTTCTGATTTTAACTTATCAATCTCATCTTGTAATACTTGTAAATTTTGTGGACGCACCCAACCAACAACTGGATAACGCTCTAACATTTGCGGCATATAAGAACGAACTGCTAACTCTAGATCACGTAATGTTTTATAAGTTACGACTTGTTCGACTTCTTTTTGTAGCTGATGACGGAATTCTTTAAACTTATCTTTCAATGCAGTCGTCTGATCTTGTAGATCATTTTGCCGTGTTTCAGGTGCATCATGCATAAAGACAATTATTGGTTTTTGTTTGGTGACTGCATAAATGTATTCAAGATGCATATAACCTACACCTGATACAGATTGCTCCCCATACTGGCTACCCAAGAGCAATAAAACATAATCGCAGTCATCAATTTGACGACGTGCAAAAGCAGTACTCAATGGCGTCCGTTGTTCAAGCCCCCATGAAAAAAAGCCCATTCCAATCAGAGTCTGAGTCACCACCATTCGTTCAGGCTGCATTTCTTTGCCTGATGTTGTAATAAAAACTTGATAACGCTTATCGAGCATAGGTAAACCCTTTTCTCTCTCACATCCTTAAAGTTCAAACCTTCCCCAAAGTCGATTTGATGGTTACATGCCCTACACTTATGAAAAGTAAAAACAAACATATGACCGAACTATTTTAGTTCAGTTTATCAACAATATTTTCAATTGACCACGTAATATTTTGTAAAATCATATGCCTAAGCACAGGTTGTAATACTGAGGCATTATTTCCACTCGTAAAACATCTTAATCTAATTTGATTATTTTGTAGCTTTTCTGATACTAAACTATTTTTAATTAAAATTCTTGAAGTTTGTCTTGCAACAGCATGTCCCGAATCAATCAAAGTGAATTGCTCAGGATACAACTGCTGAATTGTTTGTTTTAAAAATGGATAATGCGTACAACCTAAGACCAAATAGTCTGCGCCTTGATCAACTACAGGTTGTAGTATTTTTTTCAAACTATTAATACATGCTTCACTACTCTGCTCTCCTGCTTCAACAAAAGGAACTAAATCTAAGCAAGTGACAGGTAAAACTTGTACTCCCAAAGGCTCCGCAAAATGATGTACAACTTCTTTTATTAATTGACCACGAAATGTTGCAGGTGTTGCCAATACTGAAACAACCTTACTTTTACTCTGTAGAACCGCCGGTTTTAAGGCAGGTACTAAGCCGATGATTGGGAAATCATCGCCATAATGTGAACGCAAATAATCTAGGCTAAATGCTGAGGCGGTATTACATGCCACAACCGCAACTTTACAACCTTGTCGATAGAGCCATTCAATTGCATGCGCAGTCAGTTCACGAATATTTTGATCCGTCCGTGGGCCATACGGTACATGTGCTGTATCTGCATAATACAAAATACGTTCATTTGGCAGATATGTCGCAATCTCCTGAGCAACGGATAAGCCGCCTATTCCAGAATCAAAAATACCAATCGGTGCATCTGCTGAAGCCCGAGGCATTGGATTTTCTAAAGGATATAAAGGAAGAATAGCGCTCATTTGATCCACTGCATTTATGAGTCAACAATAATAAATTAAGCTTAAACCTCATGTGCCTAATTGCAAGTGCAAATCACCACTTTGTAACGATAATATGGCTCCACCTTGTTCATTTTCTAGTAGGCTTCCATATTCAACTAAATGAAAGAATACATTGCGCTGAATTAAAGCATTGATGCCAAAACGAATATGTACATAAGGTCGAAGCTCACCTTGATACTCACGCATAAAAATTGGATGCTCAGCATCAACTATAACAATGTCTTGATTGGTTGTCGTAACTTGTAAATACGTCTGTCCTTCAAGCTCAACTTGATCGACTTGATTAACCAACAAAGGCTCGTCTTCAACCTCAATTTCAATTTGCTCAACAGGCGTCTTTAAATAGAATATTCCATCTTCTTTCCAAAGTACTTTGGTGAATAAGTCTAGTAAAGGCTGACGCTTGATCAATTGACCTTCGTGCCACCACTCTCCATTGGCTTTTACCCTCAAATCCATTTTGCCACAATGCTTTGGCTTCCAGTCTGCTATAGGCGGTATTGACCTTTTGTGACTGACGTGTACATCTTTTAAGTATTGTGCAATGTTCGTTAAATTTTTATGATCAGAATCAGACTGATATTGCGCTTCTGAGCTTGAATTATTTTGATTTACCATGGTTTATACCTTGCTGACTTAAAAATAATACGACTCAGCCAATTGGCTAGATCAAGGTTTATAACTATACTAGCGCAAAATATATGAATGATATGAATATATATTCATATCAGTGAAATTTAGAACACTCACGGCAGCACCGATTTATTGTTTTTCAACTTAATAATCAATAAATGCATACGGTTGCCACCCCTTGAAATATGAGGAGTCCTACATGGAACACATCGAACGTGAAGCGATGGAGTTTGACGTAGTCATCGTAGGCGCAGGCCCTGCAGGTCTTTCTGCTGCGATTAAAATTCGTCAATTGGCTATTGAAAACAATCTTCCAGACCTTTCTGTCTGTGTGGTTGAAAAAGGCTCTGAAGTTGGTGCGCATATCCTTTCTGGTGCTGTACTTGAACCTCGTGCAATCAATGAACTTTTCCCAAATTGGAAAGAAGAAGGTGCACCTTTAAATGTGCCTGTGACTGAAGACAAGACTTATTTCTTAATGTCTGCTGAAAAGTCACAAGAAGCGCCACATTGGATGGTGCCTAAAACGATGCATAATGACGGTAACTATGTTATTTCATTGGGTAATGTTGTTCGTTGGTTAGGTACGAAAGCTGAAGAATTAGAAGTCTCTATCTTCCCTGGTTTTGCTGCATCTGAGATCCTTTATCATGCGGACGGTTCTGTAAAAGGCATCCAAACAGGTGATATGGGTATTGGCAAAGATGGCGAACCTACGCATAACTTTACACCAGGTTACGAACTTCATGCGAAATACACCATTTTTGCTGAAGGTTGCCGTGGTCACTTAGGTAAACGCCTACTTGCTAAATTTGATTTAGACAAAGATGCTGATCCGCAACATTACGGTATTGGTATTAAAGAACTTTGGGAAATAGATCCTGCAAAACATAAACCTGGTTTAGTGATGCATGGTTCAGGCTGGCCTTTAACTGAAACGGGTTCTTCAGGTGGTTGGTGGTTATATCACGCTGAAAATAACCAAGTGACTTTGGGTATGATCACGGATTTATCTTATGAAAATCCAAACATGTATCCATTTGCAGAAATGCAACGTTGGAAAACACATCCGCTGATCAAGCAATATCTTGAAGGTGGTAAACGTATTTCTTATGGCGCACGTGCAGTGGTAAAAGGTGGTTTAAACTCTTTACCTAAATTGACGTTCCCTGGTGGTTGCTTGATTGGTGATGATGCAGGTTTCTTAAACTTTGCAAAAATCAAAGGCTCTCACACTGCAATGAAATCAGGCATGCTATGTGGTGAAGCTGTATTTGAAGCAATTGCTGCTGGTGTAGAAAAAGGTGGTGATTTAGCTGTTGCTCGTGTCACTGAAGGCGAAGATCTCTTTGCTAAAGAATTGACTGCGTACACAGACAAATTCAACAATAGTTGGTTAAAAGAAGAGTTACACCGTTCACGTAACTTCGGCCCTGCAATGCACAAATTCGGTTTGTGGATGGGTGGTGCATTTAACTTTATCGATCAAAACATCTTTAAAGTGCCATTCACTTTGCATGATTTAGCACCTGATTTCAGCGTGTTGAAAACTGTAGATACTGCGACATTCAAACCGACCTATCCTAAAGCAGATGGTAAAATTACGTTTGACCGTTTGTCTTCGGTATTCGTCTCAAATACCGTACATGAAGAAAATCAGCCTGCGCATTTGAAATTGACTGATGCTTCTATTCCTGTAAACGTAAACTTACCAAAATGGGATGAGCCTGCTCAACGTTATTGCCCTGCTGGTGTTTATGAAATCATGGAAAATGATGATGGTTCTAAGCGTTTCCAAATTAACGCTGCAAACTGTGTACATTGTAAGACTTGTGATATTAAAGACCCATCGCAAAACATCACTTGGGTAACACCTGAAGGTGGTGGTGGTCCAAATTATCCTAACATGTAATCTTTATTGAGATAAAAATAAACCCGCTGAATGCGGGTTTATTAATTTCAATTCTGACTTTTTATAGATATTGACTCAATATCAAAGACAATCTAGCCTTTCTGTACCAAATAATGAAATTCTTTATTACCCTGCTCATCTAGTTTTTCTTCTTGCAATAACAACTCATGTCCAAGATGCATACAAAATTTAGGAATATCCCAAGACGTTGAATTATCCGTTGCAAAAACTTCAACAATATCCCCTGATTGAGATTTACGAATTGCCTGATGCAACATCATCACAGGTTCAGGACAACGTAAACCACGTGTATTTAACTGAATGCTCGGTGCAGGCAATTGTTCAGACATCATCAAACTCAAACTCAAACTTAATTTAGACTTTGTATATTTTAACACAAAGTCGATTTATGATGATCTGCTTATGATCTCAAGCACCAGGATGACGCAAGCATTCATCTTTCTCCTGTTTATTCGATAGACATCTGTATTTTCTTCGGTATGATAAAATTTACATTTTTGAAATAAGTATCTTCAGGAAAGATCATGCAAGACGAATCAGGCCCATCGTGGGGTATGCGCGGTTTACGTAAATGGTTAGGAACTGCGCCCGAAACCCGCGATGAACTGCTCAAATTGGTTCAGGATTCTCGTCGTTTTTTAGAACCTGATACTGTCGCAATGTTAGAAGGCGTATTAGACCTTCCTGCAACAAAAGTTCGTGAAGTGATGACGCCACGCACATCTATGGTTAGCTTACAAGAAGATGACCAAATCCTTGATATTTTACATGTTTTAGTTGAATCAGCGCATTCACGTTTTCCAGTCTTTTCATCAGACCAACCAGACAATGTTGTTGGTATTTTACTTGCTAAAGATTTATTACCATTTATGACTGATCCTTCAGTCAATGTCGACATTCGTAATTTAATGCGTCAACCGTTGTTTGTCCCTGAAAGTGCGCGTTCAGACCAACTGTTACGTATGTTAAAAAACACTCAAACGCATATTGCAATTGTGATTGACGAATATGGCACAACGTCAGGTTTAGTCACCTTAGAAGATATACTTGAAGAAATTGTCGGTGAAATTGAAGACGAACATGACAATGTCGATGAAGAAGCGCAATTTATTGTTCCTGACAATGACCATACCACGGCAAATACATGGATCGTTCAAGCACTTACACCAATTGAACACTTTAACACAGTTTTAGATGCAGACTTTTCTGACGATGAAGTAGAAACTGTCGGGGGATTATTGCTTCAGGAAATTGGATTGGTGAGTGATTTACAAGGACAAGTGATTGAACTTGAAGATTGGCAATTTACCATCATTGAAGCAGATGCCCGCACTATTCATCTGATTCGAGCTGTACGTAAATGAGAGCCTACTTTGACAAGCTGTTAAATTCTTCACAACAACAAAAACAGTTACCAATGATTTATCCCCTGATCATTTCATTGATCGCAGGTGCGGTGTTTAGTTTAGCACTAGCACCTTTTCATTGGTGGTGGCTTGCCATCTTGTCACCTGCTTTGCTCTATGCATGTTTGCATCAGCGTACACCAAAACAAGCCTTTGCGATTGGTCTAAGCTATGGCTTCGGCTTATGGTTTGTCGGTGCTTTTTGGCTATACACCTCTATTCATGTATATGGCGATACCAATGCATTCTTAAGTGTGTTGATGATTGCGATCATGGCATTGGTCATGGGTTTATTCAGTGCAGTTCAAACATGGTTTTACCGCCGTTTTTTCCCTGAAACCCCACTCACCTTTGCGCCAATTTGGGTTTTCTTTGAATGGGCTAAAACTTGGGTCTTTACAGGATTCCCTTGGCTCTTTGCAGGCTACGCCTTTACTGAACGCTTACTCGACAATTATGCGCCGCTGTTTGGTGTATTCGCCGTTTCATTTGTGGTAATTATTTTTGCATCTGCTTTGGTTGAGATTTTACGACGTAAATGGTTTTGGGCAATTCCTTCCGTACTGTTAATTTTAGGTGCTTGGGCTGCATCATCTATCCAATTTGTACAACCCAAAGCTGAAAAGCCATTATCGGTTTCATTGGTGCAAGGTAATATTCCACAAGATCTTAAATGGCTGACCGAATACCAAGTCAAAACAGTTCAAATTTATGTCAAACTCAGTCAAACGGAATGGGGACGTGATCTCATCGTTTGGCCTGAATCGTCTATTCCTATGTTTCAAACTGATGCGCCCGTACCTGAGCTCATTGAATACATGAAACAAATGGGGCAAAAACACAAAACTTCATGGGTTACAGGCATTCCATATTGGGACTTAAAAGAGTCAGAGCAAAATGGCTTCCCAATGTATTACAACAGCATGATGGCAATGGGAGATCAGGCTTCAGGTTTATATAAAAAACAACGTCTGGTACCATTTGGAGAATACATTCCTCTTTCAGGTTTACTCAGTTGGGTACTTCCTGCTTTGCAAAATGATCCCTCTATGAGTGGTTTCTCTCGTGGCGACAGCGATCAAAAACCTTTTAAAATTAAAGGACATAATCTTGCTGCCGCAGTTTGCTATGAAGTGGCATATCCTAATTTAACACGGCGTAATGCAGCACAAAGTGACTTCTTGGTGACCGTATCGAATGATGCATGGTTCACAGGCACCGCAGGTCCTTTACAACATCTGCAAATGGTACAAATGCGTGCCAAAGAAAATGGTCGTTGGTTTATTCGTGCCACCAATACAGGTGTAACTGCATTTATTGATCACAATGGTCATATTGTTAGTCGTGCGCCAATGGAAAAAGAAGCTGTACTACGTGGTGACTTACCTGCAATGCAAGGACATACTTGGTATACTCGTTTCAGTGATTGGCCGATTTTAGTATTCTCATTCTTATTACTTCTTTTAGGTTCATTCTATCGTCCTAAAGTGGTCGATGTTAGCTTTAAATCTAGACGCTAATAAAATTAAATTCTTAAAAAAACAAAGCAATGCTTTGTTTTTTTATACTTAAAATATGAAAAAGCTTTCAATAGACCTCAATCCTAAAGTAGTTTCGTGCCTAAGGGGACTATCGTATCGGGCACACATAATACAACATGCCCATCTTGATTATGAAAACCCGTAACTAAACATTCTGATTGAATCGATCCAATTTGTTTTTTTGGAAAATTTATCACAGCAACGACTTGCTTACCGATTAAATCATCAAGTTGATAAAAGTCCGTAATTTGCGCACTTGATTTTTTGACCCCAATATCTTCACCAAAATATATATGTAAAATATAAGCAGGCTTACGCGCTTTTGCAAAAACTTCTGCTGAAATAATTTCCCCGACTCGTAACTCTACTTTTAAAAAATCATCCCACTCTATATTTTGCATTATTTTTCGACCTTTTCATCTACCTGTTTTTTATACTATAAGGTGAGTACTCAATAAAATCCTGAATGAAAAATGACAAACAATCCCACAAAAAAGACAGTTTTTATTTTTCTAAATTTTAAACTCTTAGAATCAAAAAAGCCGAGATATTGCTCGGCTTTTGGCATCTTCCATCGAAAAGATTATAATTGTACAGCCAAATAAGAAACCATCACCGCAAGAAAAAGCATCGGAATATGGCGGTATAAATGAATAGAATATTGTTCTATTTTAGAGCTTAACTTTGTTTGAAGTTGCACGCTCATCATATTCAAGGCGCTATAAAAACTTAAAATCGCTAATGCACTAAATACGCTGACTGCCATAAATCCAATCATGATTTGGCTACTTGCATCTGCACCGTGTAACAGGTTTAAAAAGACCTGACTCACAGGCAATAAACTTAAGATTAAGAGTACAGATTTCAGCATTGACCAATGAAAAATGCTGATTTCATCTGATAATATTAATGCTTTCATCATATTCTCCCTGCCAAAGTGACTGTATTAATACTATTATGCAAGCTTTAAATTAAATAAAAAGTCTATTTTTATCCATACTTTAAGTTTCTTGTAACTATTAGCTATGGGAATAATTCTTATTATAACTATCAAATAACAATTTTTTAAATTTTATATATTTTTCAAAACTTTAGGATTATTTTGTGAATTAAGAAAGATTATCACTTCACTCTGCATTGATTTACTCAATTAAGCCAAGTGATAAATATTCTCTTATTTTTAAAATCAGTCCCTCTGCTATTAGGAGAAAGTTAGGAAAATGTTTTTATTTAAAATACTCGCATCTTCTTACTGAGCTTAATCTTCACCCTGAGTTATATATCGTACAAAAGGAGAAACTTAAAATTTAAATGAACTTAATATTCAAGTTTTTCCTTTTACACAAACTCTAATTATTACGGCTGATAATAAATATCAGCATCATTTCCTTCGCCACCTTGTTTACCGTCAGCGCCAAAAGAATATAAATCGAAAGTACGTCCTTCAGAACCTGGGATGACATATTGCAAATCATTTTCCCAACTGTCTTTTGGATATTTTCCACCTTTAATATAACCGCCTTGCACCCAATTTTTCGCTGTTGCAGGCTGAGTAATCAAGGCTTCTAAACCGCCTTCTTGCGAGTTTGGATAATGCCCATTGTCCAATTTATATTGATCTAGTGAACCAGCAATATTTTGTAATGCAATTTTTGTGGTATCGACTTTGGCTTTTTCACCACGACCCATTACGTTTGGCACAATCAATGCCGCAAGCACACCCAAAATAACAATTACAACCATGACTTCAATTAATGTAAAACCTGATTGTCTATGTGACACTTTCCGTTGCATTCAAATTCTCTCTTACACAATTCATTATAGGAATAGTTGGCTAAATCATATTATTCATATTGACGATTGGCAACATTACTGCAATCACAATCACCAAAACAATACCTGCCATAAACACGAGCATCAATGGCTCAAGCAATGCCAATAATGTTGAAATAAATGTGGTCACTTCACGATCTTGCATCACCGAGGCTTTATCGAGCATACGGTCTAGTTCACCTGAAACCTCACCACTTTTAATCATCTGTACCATCATTGGTGGGAAATAACCACAACGCTCAAGCTGTGTAGCCAAATTTCCGCCTTCTGTGACTTTTTCTGCTGCCAAATTAACGGCATCTCGAATGATCCAATTACTACTCACCGCAGCACCAATTTTTAAAGCATCAACCAAAGGTACACCTGAGCGTGTCAAAATAGACAAGGTACTTGCAAAGCGTGCAGCATTTATACCACGCGATAATTTACCAAATAATGGCAATTTGAGTGTTAAACGATCAAAGGTATAATGCCCTGCTGAAGTTCGTAGGAAACGCACCAATACAAATAGTCCAACAACTGAACCAACAATCAGAAATGGCCATGCTGCTCGAATGAATGCGCTGGTTTTCATCATCGCCACCGTAATCCACGGCAATGCTTGTTTACTTTGATCAAAGGTTTTGACAATGTCAGGCACGACATAAGTCATTAAGCCCATAATAATACCGAAAGACATCAGCATCAAAATAATCGGATAAATCATTGCACCCTGAATTTTTTTTTGCATGGCATAGCTATTTTCAGTGTAATCGGCAAGCTGATCTAAAATCAGATCCAAATGCCCTGAACGCTCGCCTGCGGCAATGGTTGCCAAATACAAATCAGGAAAACGTCCAATTTGTTGCATCGCCTGTGCGAGTGAATGTCCTTCTAAAACCTTTGATCGAACGGACAATAATAAATTTTGTACGTTAACTTTTTCACTTTGCTTAGCGACCGCTCGTAAAGCTTCTTCAAGTGGAATAGACGCTGCCACAAGAACAGATAACTGACGTGTCATTAATGCAAGATCATAAGCAGAAAATTTTTTTTGAAAAAAACCTGATGTTTTATTCTTATCTTTCTGTTCGACAGCCTCTACACTGACAGGAATCCACTCCTTATCACGAAGTTGCTGACGAATTTGACGTGCGGAATCGCCTTCCAACACACCTTTTTGCTGCTTGCCTGCAGCATCCATGGCAGTAAATTGATATGCGGGCATTACAATGCTCTAATTTTCCAAAAATGTAGGTCTAGCTGTTGCACTTGACCCTTAAAATCATTCATATTTGTATATAAATAACAGTTACACTCTAACATAAGCCCCAGCTGATCACTAAATATTTAAATAGGTACAATCGAAATTTATGCCACAGCCACGCTCTGATTTTACATCACCCATTTACCGTGTTCGAGTCGCTGTTCCGGTCTATTTACATGACTGTTTCGATTATCAAGTTACAGCTGATCAATATGATCAAGCTCAAATTGGGGCACGTGTAGCAGTATCTTTTGGTCGTCAACAACTCACAGGTATCATTACCGAAAAACTGCCCTTAGATACACCAATTAATCCCGCATTTAAACTCAAAATGATTACTGAGTTACTCGATGATCAGGCATTACTAAATGCGCCTATGCTAAAGCTTTTGACATGGTCAGCGCAGTATTACCAATTTCCGATTGGTGAGGTGATGCATGCCGCTTTACCTGCTATTTTACGCCAAGGTAAACCCTATAATTTACTTGCACGTAATTGGAAAGTGACCGATTTAGAGGCTGAAAATAAATTATCTAAAAATGCCATTAAACAACGTGAAGCCTTTAAAATCTTAAAGTTGCATCCTAAAGGCACACTCGAAAATATTTTAAATTTAAGTGGGATTGAAACTACAACGCTCAAAGCCCTTGAGAAAAAAGGCTTTGTACAATGTATACTTGAAGCACAAGACTTTACCCCAGAACCTGTACAACTTTCGCAAATGCCACTCACAGCGAATGATGAGCAAAAGAAAGCCATTCATAGTATTTTAAAAGCACACAATAAATATCAAGCTTTTCTACTTGATGGCTTAACAGGCAGTGGTAAAACTGAAGTTTATTTACAAATCATGCACAAGGTTTTAGAGCAAGGTAAACAGGTTTTGGTACTTGTGCCTGAAATCGGACTGACTCCGCAAACCATTAGCCGTTTCCAATCTCGTTTTCATTGTAATATCGCCTTGCTACACTCAGGTTTAAATGACACTAAACGCCTACAAGCATGGCAATATGCACAAACAGGTAAAGCCTCAATTATTTTAGGCACACGCTCTGCGATTTACACCCCAATTGCTAATTTGGGTTTAATTATTTTAGATGAAGAACACGACCTTTCGTTTAAACAACAAGAAGGCTTTCGCTATCATGCCCGTGATGTGGCTTTGTACCGTGGCTATTTAGAAAATTGCCCTGTTGTTTTAGGCTCTGCCACGCCAAGTATTGAGTGCTATCATCTTGCTGAGCAAAACAAACTCACGCGTTTAGAACTCAATCAGCGTGCTGGAAATGCCGTGATGCCAAAAATGCATTTGATTGATTTAAAAATTGCGAAAAAGCAACATGGCATCAGTGAGCAACTTATTTCAGAAATAAAGAAGCGCTTAGAGAAAAAAGAGCAAGTACTTATTTTTCTCAATCGCCGTGGCTATGCCCCTGTTGTGCTGTGCGAAAGCTGTGCGTGGCAAGCCAATTGCCCGCATTGTGATGCGCACTTTACCTTACACATGAAGCCTTATTCACATTTACATTGTCACCACTGCGGAACCATTAATCGTGTGCCTGATGCGTGCCCACAGTGCAATCAAAAAAATCTCAAACCGATTGGTTTAGGTACAGCAAAACTTGAAGAAGGTTTAAATGAACTGTTCCCCGATTTCCCTGTACTACGTGTTGACCGTGACTCCACCAGTAAAGTCGGGAGTTGGCAAAAAATTTACGACCAAATTCAAAAAAGTGAACCGACGATTTTACTTGGTACACAAATGCTCGCCAAAGGACACCATTTTCCCTATGTCACCTTAGTGGCTATTTTAGATATTGATGGCGGTCTACTCAGTGTTGATTTTCGTGCCCCTGAACGTACAGCACAACTGATTACTCAAGTATCAGGTCGCTCAGGTCGTGGCGATAAAAAAGGTGATGTTTATTTACAAACGTTAAGACCCGATCACCCCATGCTCAATTTATTACTCGAAAAAGATTATCGAGCATTCGCCAAACAGACTTTAAGTGATCGACAATTGGCACTCCTACCACCCTGTCGTTATGCCATTTTAATCCGTTGTGAATCTCGCAGTCAGGATGAAAATCAAAACTTTCTGAGTACGATGGCACAACAACTTCGACAGCAATCTGAAGAAGGTTTAATTGATATTTGGGGACCAATTCCTGCTCCAATGGAACGTAAAGCAGGACGTTTTCAAGCACATATGGTGCTACTCTCAACGCATCGGGCGAAACTACATTTTTATGTGCAACCATGGTGGCAACACCTTTTACACATTAAATCATCAACAATGAAAATTACCATTGATGTCGATCCGCAAGAGTTCAGCTAATTTTTTATGTTTAATTTGTAAAAATACAGCTTATTTTCTCCATAAATTAAATATGGTCTGAATTATTTTCAGGCTACAATCCTTCTTAATTTAAAAATAATATCAGGACACACTGCATGTCTTTGTTACTGCAAATTACGCTATTTCTTGGCGCTGCCTTGATCTTTGTTCCACTTGGTAAAAAACTTGGAATTGCCACCGTTCTAGGCTATCTCTTTACAGGTATTCTCCTTGGTCCAAACGTACTGAATATTGCCAATGATCCTGAATCAATTATGGAACTCGCTGAATTTGGTGTAATTCTATTGATGTTCCTCATTGGACTGGAGCTACGACCACAACGTCTATGGGAAATGCGTCAATCCATTTTTATCACGGGAACCTTGCAAGTGGTTGCAACAGGACTTGTACTGATGGGTACGGTCTTTTTGTTGTTTCAGCAATCGCTCTCTGCTAGTTTTGTCATTGGCTTTGCACTCGCTTTGTCATCAACAGCATTTGTCTTGCAATTACTCAATGAAAAACAACAACTCAATACCACATATGGTCAGCAAGCATTTTCAATTTTACTGTTCCAAGATATTGCGGCCATTCCATTACTTGCTGTCATTCCAATGCTTGCGGGTGCAAATGGTAACAGCACCCATCATGGTATCGCTTACTTTGCCTTAATTATTGCGGCATTTAGTGGATTATTCCTATTTAGTCGTTACATCATGCGCCCTTTTTTCCGTTTTGTTGCCAAAAGCGGTGCGACTGAACTCATCACCGCCGCAGGTTTATTTATTGTTCTAGGTGTCGTTTTATTGATGGATACCATTGGTATCAGCACAACACTCGGCGCATTTCTAACAGGCGTTTTACTTGCCGATTCAGAATTCCGTCACGAACTTGAAGCAAGCGTTGCTCCCTTCAAAGGCTTACTACTCGGTTTATTTTTTATGACTGTGGGCATGACGACTGAAATTTCATTATTAGTCGAACATCCATTGCTAATTATTGGTGGGGCAGCTTTACTGATTCTGATCAAAGCCATCGTAATGACCGGCATTGCACGCTATAAGAAGTACAATTGGAACACAAGTCTCATGATCGGAGCATGTTTGGCACAAGGTGGGGAGTTTGCCTTTGTGGTACTAAATGTAGCTCGGAGTGAAAAAGTTCTAACGACTGCTATTACTGAACCTGCAATACTGATTGTGACAATTTCGATGGTACTGACACCCATTGTCTTTTGGCTCGTTTCCGACAAAATTGTGCCTTATCTCAATAAAAATAATACACCTAAATATGATGAAATCCCCAACAGTCATCCTCTAATGATTATTGCCGGTTTTGGTCGAGTTGGACAAATCGTGGCACGTTTGGCACATATGCAACACTTCCCTTTTACCGCCATTGATAACAACCTACAACGCATTGATTTTGTCAGACGTTATAGTGGTACATTATATTATGGTGATGTTACACAACCAGACCTACTACGTTCAGCAGGGATCGAACACGCTAAAGTTTTTGTTTTAGCCATTGATGATGTAGAAGACAGTATCAATGTCGTGCGTCATATCAGCTTAAATTATCCAAATCTAACGTTATTGGTTCGTGCTCGTGATCGCTATCACATGCATTTACTACGTGATTTAGGCGTAAAGCATATTTGGCGTGAAACTTATCTAACCTCACTCGGTATGGGATATCGTGCACTCTGTGAATTGGGCATCAGTAAAGAAGCCGCGTATGACAGCGTTGAATTATTCCGTAATTACGATGAAGAATTACTTTCACGCCAACAACGTATTTATACAGATGAACAAAAAGTCTTTGAAAGTTATCGTGATTTTCTTTCTGAACTTGAACATTTATTTGAAAGCGATGCACAAGCCTCACAACTTGATCATGAAAAATTTGAAGACAATGTCGATTTAGATGAGTCAGGTTTAGAACGTAAACCCCCTGAACATTATCAAAAAGATCGTATTGACGTGACCCGTGAAACTGAAGAAAAACGCAATAATCTGAATTAATTCAATTTAAATATTGAAATGGGGTTCGGCGAAGTATTTTGCTGAACCTCATTTTTATATGCACAGATTTTCACTGCAATTTCCTCTATTATGGAGGCTTGTGATTTATAATATCGCCACCATCTAAACAGGGATTTGGAGAATTTTATGACTGATTTACGTCAACGTTTTTATATTGATGATAGCCCTGTGCGTGGTGAAGTTGTTCACTTAGAAGAGGCTTTACAAACCATCCTTGCACAGCGTGATTATGCCCCTGCCGTTCAAGTATTATTGGGTGAAATGCTCAGTGCAATTGCCTTACTAGCAAGTACTTTGAAAATCAAAGGTCGTGTAAGCTTACAAATTCAAGCGCAAGGGACGTTTAAATGGGCGATGGCTGAATGCAGCCACTTGGGCGAAGTTCGTGCACTCGCTGACTATGAAGAAGATCTTCGTTTTATGCAGGGTGATACAAGTCAGACTGTTCTATCATCACTCATGAATCCTGTATTATTCATCAATATTGATCCTGAACACGGTGAGCGTTATCAAGGAATTGTGGCCTTAGACAAACCGACTTTGGCTGAATGCTTGGTTCAATATTACGATTTATCTGCGCAAATTCCGACTCGTATTGTTTTAGGCAGTACTGCACAACGTGCAGGTGGTTTACTCATTCAATTGTTACCGCGCAACAATGAAGAAGAGCAACAGCAAATTGATGAAGATATTTGGCCGCGTTTAAAACTACTCACTGAAACGCTTAAAATTGCAGAATTAACTGACTTAAGTGCAGAAGAAATTTTATATCGTTTATATAACGAAGAAGAAGTTCGTTTGCCTGGCGTTGAAAAACTACAATTTAGTTGTACCTGTTCACATGATAAATGTGCAAATGCACTGATTCAAATTGGACTCGATGCTGTGAAAGAAACACTTGAACATCAAAACCCAATTGAAATGGATTGTCAGTTCTGTAATGCAAAGTATTCGTTCACTGCCAAAGAGTCTTTAAGCTTATTTGGTGAGCATTTAAGCTAATCTAAACAATTACTTATAGATATTTTTCTCAAAAGAAACATTGCATTCCCCCAAAAAAAGAGTGATCCTGTAATCACTCTTTTTTATTAAAAATGAATAAAAGACAAAAAATGGGGAAAATAATGAAACAAATTTACGCACTACTTATTAGCTCACTTTTTTTCAGCTCTGCTTTTGCATCAGATTTAGCTGGAAAATGGAAAACCGTAGATGATAAAACAGGTTTTTCACGTGCTGATGTGATGATCACAAAAAATGCCGATGGTACTTATAATGGAAAAATTATCACGATTCGTCCACTACCCGACAAACCACTTGAACCACGCTGTGTGAATTGTAAAGGCAGCCTAAAAAATGTACCGCTTGTAGGCTTACAGATTTTAACTGGCTTTAAAGCCAATCCTAAAACACCGAATGAATTTACCAATGGCACTGTACTTGATCCACTATCAGGTAATGTCTATAACGGCAAAGCCAAAATTACACCAAGAGGCAATCGTTTAACCATGCGTGGATATATTGGTGTGTCTTTACTTGGTCGTTCAGCAACATGGATTCGTATCGATTAATATATAGGCTTAGATATTCATCATCAAAAGCGCTTCGGCGCTTTTTTATAGCGGTCAACCAACTTTGAGTCAGCCGATCATGTGAAATATAAAAATAATTCCAAATAGTCAATCACTTTGACTTTTGATAATTTTATGTGATGTTTTAACTTATTATTTTTAAACATAAAATTGAAAAACATTCCTTTGTTGTTATAAAATTAGACTTTTTACTCTAATCTTATTTCATCAGGGAAATATGAAATGATTATACGAAATATCATAATGGCGAGCTTACTCACTTCTCTTTCAACATGGGCACTTGCAGAAACCGAAGACCTAATAATTGGCAAGTGGAAAACCATTGATGACCGTACTGGCTACTCACGTGCAGATGTCGTTGTGAAAAAGAATAGTGATGGCACATACACAGGTACAATTGTTGAAACTCGTACCGTACCAGGTCGACCAAAAATGGAAACCTGTACCAATTGTCCTGGTCATCTAAAAAATAAACCCTATATTGGCTTACCCTTTATTTATGGTTTCAAACAGAATCCAGATAATCCTTATGAATATATGGATGGTAAAATTCTCGATCCAATTGGTGGAAAAATATATAAAGGCAAAGCACGTATTGCTACAAATGGTAAGCATATGACCTTACGTGGCTATGTCGGTGTGTCAGTGATTGGTCGTAGTGTGACTTGGATCAAATATTAAACTTTATTCGAATTTCTCTTATCATAATTTATGTTATGCCCTGTTCATCAGGGTATTTTTGTTGTCATTATTAATCACCATCACTTAATTAAACTTTGAAACAATTTATTAACGTTTTAGCACTGTTTTCTTCTGCAAAAATCGCTTAAAACTTAAATAAATCAAAACAATCTATGGTGTAACGATGGCCGAAAATTTTTATGATGCATTAGGAGTAAAACGTGATGCGACGCCTGATGAAATAAAAAAAGCGTATCGTAAACTTGCCCGTAAATATCATCCTGATGTTAGCAAAGAAAAGAATGCCGAAGAGAAAATGCAGGCGATTAATGTCGCTTATGACACACTCAGCAATGAAGAAAAGAAAAAACAATATGACTTTGAACTTGATCATCCACAAGGATTTGCTCAAGGGGGCAATCAAGGCTTTGATGGTGCACAGTTCTATCGACAAGGTAGCACTTCGGGCTCACAAGATTTTAGTGGCTTTGAAGATTTATTTGGACGTTTTGGTGGTGGCTTTGGTGGTGGACGACAACAAGAATATAGTCAACGAGGCAATTATCAAAAACGAAGCTATCGCGGCGAAGATCAACATGCATCGATAGAAGTTGACCCTACTGTTGCCTATGAAGGCTCAACACAACACATTTCACTGCAAATTCCTACCTATAATGTTTATGGTGAACCAGAAGTTCAACGTAAAACTTTGGAAGTTAAAATTCCAAAAGGCATGAAAGCTGGTCAACAAATTCGATTATCGGGACAGGGGCAAGCGGGCAGTAATGGTGGTGAAAATGGCGATCTCTATATTGAAATTCAATATCGTCATACTGATAAGTTACGTATTGAAGGCGCAGATGTCTATTACACTGTGAATATTGCACCATGGGAAGCGGCATTAGGGCAAGCCATTGAACTGAATACCCCTGCGGGTACAGTCAAAGTGAATATTCCAAAGAATGCACGTAACCAACAACAATTGCGCTTAAAAGATAAAGGTATTCCAGCCAAAGTCCCAGGTCATTTATATCTCGTTTTAAATATTGTTCAACCTCTAGCAAATAGTGAAGCTGAACAACAAGCGTATCAAGATTTTGCACAAGCATTTTCAGACTTTAATCCACGTACATAAATATCGTTTGAAAACGAA
Organism: Acinetobacter sp. TY2; assembly: GCF_046269225.1. NCBI lineage: Bacteria > Pseudomonadati > Pseudomonadota > Gammaproteobacteria > Moraxellales > Moraxellaceae > Acinetobacter > Acinetobacter sp. TY2. The sequence goes on along the minus strand of NZ_JBJZOR010000001.1, from coordinate 135,663 downwards.
ATTTAAGATATATAGCCATATTTGATGATGACAAAAATTGCTCAGAAGGAAGAATATTATGACTACAATTCATTATCGTGAAATTATCTGTGAAGGCGCTCAAGATGTAGAAATTATTGATGAAACACTCAGTTTTGATCTACAACATTTTGCGCAAGCCTGCGGTCAAAGCCCAACATGGATACTGCAATTGCTTGAATATGAAATTTTACCTGCACGACCTGATGAACGGATCCATCAATTTTTTGGTGATGATGTCCTTAGAGCACGCCGAGCATATCGTCTCCAAAGGGACTTTGATGCGAGCTTTACAGCAGTTGCTATGATGATGGACTTACTTGACGAAGTTCAACTTTTACGTAAACAAGCTAAACAGATGCAGATACAACACCACTAATTCTTTTCAAATTGTTAAAGTCGGATGACAGTTCAATATTTAACCGTCATGATGTTTGTTCTGTCTTTCAGGTCTTATTTGAAGAGGTTACTCCGCTCCATGAATTCCAAGGTAGTGAATAAAAAAATTAAACATATGTTTCCTGAATATCAGGATCTTGTTACCACACTGCGCCATGATGATCCGCATTTTGCTCGGCTCTTTAACGACCACCATGAACTTGATCAGCATATTGCGCAGCTAGAACTCAATCCACTCAGTCATATTCAAGAAGATATTGAAATGCTGAAAAGGAAAAAGTTAAAACTGAAAGATGAGCTGTATCAAATCTTACAAAAAACAGCACCTCAGTAAAAATATACTTTCGATCCTCTACAGACGCTCATTTTAAGCGAGTCATTTTTTCGACTTCTTTGAGGGTCTGTTTAATGGGTTCATAATCAAGAAACCAGAGTAAATTGACATGCTGATTTTTATGTTGTTGTGCAAGCATGTCTATTACACTGCGCTCCCCACGCCCCATCAAATGACGTCGATAAAAATAAAGAATCAGCATTGCTGTCGAAAGAAGCATAACGATTAGCATAATCCAAAAACCAATCGGGTTTTTAAGTCCTGGAATAAATTCAAAATTCATTCCATACACCCCTGTGAGTAAAGTCAGTGGAGCAAATACAGCTGTAATTATTGCTAAAATACGCATATTTTCATTGGTTTGATTGGAAATAGCGGAGAAGTGTAAATCTATCGCAGACTGAATTGCATTATTTAAGCGTGCTGTATATTTTTGAATACGTTCCACATGACTGACTAAATCATTAATTCGAACTAATATGATGTCTTGTTTTCCGACTTTTTTTTTCGACTTGGCATGCCCGTGATTTTCAATAATTTCACCACGCAATTCTTGTAATACATCAATCTGCTCCTCACACAGATTTTCCACCTGTTGAAAAGCCATATTTTCTTGAAACAATTGTTGCCAACGGGTAAAACGACGATTACCCTGCAAAAGTTCTTGTTGCCAAAATTCAACGCGCTTACTCAGTGGTGCACGTAAATCAAGATAATCATCGACCATACTATTGAGTAGACGTAACTGTAAATCCAAAGCAGAAGCTGCCATTTTACGCGGCTTATTTTGCTCATCTACGGGTTTTGCAGCAATCGTTTGCACACGCGTTAAATAATTTTCTAAAGCACGATTTCCACGTTCTCGAATGGTGATTAAAATATTATTTGTGGTAATAAAACTTACAGGTGTTGTGGTCAACCCAAAGAGACGCTCATGTTCTTCAAGTGCATTGTCACCACTTATAATCTGATCTGTCGGTGTAATCAGTTTACGAAAGATTAATAAATCATAATCATCCATGGTATCAAAAGTACATGGATGCTCAATATTTTGAATGTCCTTGACATGTAATTCATTCAGTCGAAGTTGAGTGCAGTCATACACATCTTGTTGCCACTGCTCTAAGCGATGAATAACATCATCCCGATAACAATCGACCCATGTAAATTCAGGTTCAACGTTTACGATAGGCTGCAACTGAATATACATCTGTTGTGAAGCAGCATGTACGTAAAAATAATAAATCTGCATAAAGATACTCAGGTCATCGGTGGTCTTTTTTTTATTGAGTCATTATTCGTAAACAATTGCTCGTCTGCATTGTACTGTGATTTTGAAGTCAGCGTCACGCCCAAAGAGTAATGCTATTTATCATGATGCTTTCTTGTTTTGAAAAATAAAAAAAGCCTGCTTAATGCAGGCTTTCCTCTACAAATTAAAACAACGAACAATTAAAGTTGTTCGATGTCTTTCATTGTCAATTTAATACGACCACGGTTATCAACATCAGCAACTTGTACTTGGATGTCCTGACCTTCAGATAAAATATCTGTTACATTCGCAACACGTTCATTTGAGATTTGAGAAATGTGAAGTAAACCATCAGTACCAGGAAGGATGTTTACAAACGCACCGAACTCAACGATACGAATCACTTTACCTTTGTAAATTGTACCTGGTTCAATTTCAGCAGTAAGCGCTTGGATTTTAGCAACCGCAGCCATCGCAGCCGCTTTAGTTTCACCAAATACACGAACTGTACCGTTATCTTCGATATCAATTGCTGCTTTAGTTTCTTCAGTAATTGCACGAATTGTCGCACCACCTTTACCAATCACATCACGGATCTTATCAGGGTTGATATTGATCACTTGGAATGTTGGTGCATGCATTGAAATTTCAGGACGAGCACGTGAAATCACTTGGTTCATTTCATTGAGAATGTGCATACGACCTGCATACGCTTGGTTCAATGCAGCTTCCATGATTTCTTCAGTGATACCTTCAATCTTGATATCCATTTGAAGTGCAGTAATACCGTTTGCAGAACCTGCTACTTTAAAGTCCATGTCACCTAAGTGATCTTCATCACCCAAGATGTCAGAAAGAACTGCGAAACGTTCACCTTCTTTCACTAGACCCATTGCGATACCCGCAACTGGTGCTTTAAGTGGAACACCTGCATCCATAAGTGATAGTGAAGCACCACATACAGAAGCCATTGAAGATGAACCGTTAGATTCTGTAATGTCAGAAACGATACGAATTACATACGGGAAGCGATCAGCTGGTGGAAGAACGGCTTGAACACCACGACGTGCTAGACGACCATGACCAATTTCACGGCGCTTAGGACCAGACTCACGACCTGTTTCACCTACAGAGTATGCAGGGAAGTTGTAGTGCAACATGAAGTTGTCAGTTTTCGTACCCGATAATGTATCAACCATTAACGCATCACGAGTGTTACCCAGTGTAGTCGTAACCAATGCTTGAGTTTCACCACGTGTGAACAATGCAGAACCGTGTGCACGACCCAATACACCGACTTGTACGTCAATTGCACGTACAGTTTTAGTATCACGACCATCAATACGTGGCTTACCAGACAAGATGTTGTCACGTACTGTACGATATTTAAGGTCTTCAAATAATTCGTCAACTTCAGCAGCAATGCCTGTTTCGTCATTTTCAGGAACGAACTGAGCAACAGCTTCTACATGAAGTGCATCTAATGCTGCATAACGGTCTTGCTTAACAGCAATGGTATATGCTTCAGAGATCTTAGCTTCAAATGCATCTTTTAATTGAGCAAGAAGCGCTTCATTTTTAGTTGGAGCAACCCAAGTTGATTCAACTGCACCAGCAGCAGCAGCAAATTCTTTAATCGCTTGAATCACAATTTGCATTTCGTCATGACCGAAAAGCACTGCGCCTAACATTTGGTCTTCTGAAAGCTCTTTCGCTTCAGATTCAACCATAAGTACAGCCGATTCTGTACCCGCTACAACAAGATCAAGATCAGATTCTTTCAATTGTTCATGGTTCGGGTTAAGGATGTATTCACCGTTGATTAGACCAACACGTGCACCTGCGATTGGGCCTGCAAATGGAACACCCGCAATAGACATTGCAGCTGAAGCACCAATCATTGCTGCAATATCAGCATCCATAGTTTTATCAGAAGAGATAACCGTTGCTGTTACTTGGATTTCGTTATAGAAACCTTCTGGGAACAATGGACGAATTGGACGGTCAATAAGACGTGAAATTAAAGTTTCAGATTCAGATTGACGACCTTCACGCTTACCATAACCACCAGGGATACGACCCGCAGCATATTGCTTTTCTTGATAGTTAACAGTCAGTGGGAAGAAATCTTGACCCGCTTTTGCTTTTGGTTGAGCAACGATGGCAACCAATACAGTTACGCCGCCCATTGTGATTACAACAGTATTTGCTTGACGAGCAACACGACCTGTTTCAAGTACAACATTGTGTTGACCGTATTGAAACTCTTTACGAATAATATTAAACATTGACATATAATTTTCCTGTTTTTTCTTCTGGTGGAGACCCCTAAGGTTTGGCATTCATTTCACCCACTTTAGTGGACTTACATATAAATGACAAAGCTTAGAAGCCGACCTCACCAGACAAAATATATGATTTTTAAACACAAAGAAGGAGCGAATAGTCGCCCCTTCTCATTTATCTAGTCAAAGCTAGATAGACTTTAGTTTCCAGTAATACAGCACTTAACATGCAATAATCCGAAAATAAAAGTTTAAATCGAATTAACGACGTAAACCTAAAGCAGCAATCAATGCAGCATAACGAGTCGCATCTTTACCTTTAAGATAATCAAGAAGCTTACGACGTTGGTTAACCATACGGATTAAACCGCGACGACCGTGGTGATCGTGTTTATGTTCTTTAAAGTGACCTTGTAAATCATTGATTTGCGCAGTTAAAAGAGCAACTTGAACTTCTGGTGAACCTGTGTCGTTTTCAGCGCGAGCGAATTTTGCAACGATCTCTGCGCGATCTGTATTTGTTAAAGCCATTCGATTTCTCCGAGATGCTTATATAAAGTTTTGATACAAATCAAACCAATTCTTCAAAATTAATTTGACTGCCGTGCATCACTACAGCAGCGGACTATTTTAAAGGAAGTGCTCCTAGATTGCAAAGGATTGCATAAAATCTAGCTCAATCTCCCATAATTGATGCCGATAAAAGCATTTGCCATAATGCTATGCCATCGGGGCAATTCAGACACTGACTTTCTCTGTTCTGGCAGGCAAACTAACGATCAATAAAAAAAATGACATCGGATGTAAACGTGAAAATATTTTCAAGCAATACCTGTTATGTGCCCAAAGATTTGAGTGCTATTACCGATATTCAACATGAAGTTTCTGCAGAAGAAGGTGGAATGACTGTAAAGCAAGTTGAAACCATTTGGCGCAGTGTGGAGGATCTTTATAAAACAGGTAATTCACCACTCATTAGTCTGTGTCTACGCCGTCAAGGACAAATCATTCTTAATCGTAGTTTGGGCTATGCACAAGGGAATACATTAGATGGACTTTCCAATAATGCTCAAATTGCCAATGTAGATACCCCTGTTTGCTTATTTTCTGCCTCTAAAATGATTACCGCCATGCTTATTCATCTTCTTGATGAATCTGGTGAAATTAATTTATTGGATCCTGTGAGTCATTATATTCCTGAATATGCACAAAATGGAAAATACCGTGCAACCATTTTCCATTTACTCTCACATCGTGGTGGTATTCCACGTGTAGAAACTGAAGTTACGCCCGATTTACTCTTTGATAAAGAAAAAATTTTGCAAGAACTATATGCATCCAAACCACTTGCACCTGCGGGAAATCAGCTTGCATATCATGCCGTCACAGCAGGCTATATTTTAGGAGAAATCATTGAGCGAGTGACAGGACAAGATATTCGTCAGTTTTTACATGAAAAAATTGAAAAGCCAATGGGTATGCAATATTTCAATTATGGCTTAAAACCTGAATTTCGCCATTTGGTATCACAAAATGTGTCTACAGGTCTACATCCAACTTTAGGTACAGATCTGTATTTGAACCGTGTGCTCGGTGGCGGCTTACAAATGGCAGTCGATGTGACGAATGATCATCGCTTTATGGATACGATATGCCCAGCAGGTAATATTTATACGAGCGCTGAACAAGCTAATCGTTTTTTTGAAATGTTACTCAATGGTGGCAATTACCAAGGTCAACAAATCTTAAGTCCTCAAACCGTATTCCGTGCGACTTTACCCACATCTAAAACCACCATTGACCACAGTTTGCTTGTTCCAATGCGCTATGCACTCGGTCCAATGCTTGGTAGTAATCCTGTCGGTATTTTTGGTCCAATGACAGGTCAAGCATTCGGGCATCTCGGATTTTCAAATGTATTGTGCTGGGCTGATCCTGAACGGGATATAAGCGTATCGTTTTTAACAACAGGTAAATCTGTCGTCGGTACACATTTAGCAGCCACAGCAAAAGTACTGTATCGAATCGCTCGCGAATGTCCTAAAATTGAGAAAGATCAACGCCGCTCATTATTTGGTACGCATCATTTGGAAACAGACCCCGTTTAAAAATGGTCTTAAAATTCGATCATGTCCAATATTATTGAGCATCAAACGAAAAGCCCCTAATATTTCTATCAGGGGCTTTTCTTTGCGCTGTAGTTTTTTCTATTATTTTTATAATTGTTTAATTTATTGTTATTTTTATCGTTTGTGATTGTTCACATTATTTTGAGACATTCCATGTTCTTACTATGGCATTTCCTTATGTCTCTTATATTGCCATAAATAATTTTAGACGAAAGTCGTATATTACGTATCTTTGTGTAAGCAAAATCGTACAAAATGTAAAACCCATCACACTTTATGTAAATTTATAGCGAAATAATTCTAGACATAAAAAAGCCCTGTAGTCTCTCCCAAAACTACAAGGCTTAGCGGCTGTAAGTTTCCTCTTTCCTGCTTACTTGCAAGTTCGCAGTCTCACGACTTTAAGTTATTTTTATTGTGCGATTTATACTTAACATTCCGTGTTAAGTTCTTTATGAGATTGATCATCTCAAAAATGCTCAATTCGCTCTAGCGCCAATCGCCTGAATCCTTGTAAGCTATTTCGTACACAAGTGCATGACATTAAAAAAAACTTTATGGTCAATTTAGTTCTTTAATTTTATTAACCAATCCACTCAATCTTGATGTTTCAACATTCAGTGATTGTACAAAACTTTTTTTATCAACCAGTAAACTTACTGCCTTTTTTGCCCGTGTAATTGCAGTGTAAATTAGTTCCTGACTCAGCAATTTTTGTGATGCTTGATCTAAAACCACAGCCGTATGGGTAAATTCTGATCCTTGTGATTTATGAATTGTTAAAACAAAAGCTGTTTCGATTTCTTTTGGTAAACGTGTCGCAGCAATCCACTTATCTAAACTAGGAAAATATACTTCAAACTGATCGGCTTGCTCACGATGTCTGAAACAAATACCAATATCTCCATTGGATAGTCCAAGTTGGTAATCGTTATACCCCATCATCACAGGTCGTCCAACATACCAATCACCTTGTCGAGATAACGTTGGCAAGTATGCAAATAACGCTTTTTCCATCTCCTGATTTAAACTTCTCAGCCCCAATACACCATGACGAACTGCGGTTAAAATACGGTATTCATCAAAAGCTTTGGTAATCGTATTGAATAAATTATTTGTATCATCTTCTGTCTTTAAATAAGTAGCGATGCTTTGAAAGTAACTATGAAAACCTACACTTAATTTTTGATAATAACTCGCAACATCTAAACCTGTAACTTGATCAGGTAAATATTCAAGCTGAATCGTATCTTTTTGAATTGTATTTAAATCAATCTTTTGAATTTCACTTGCCACGACAATCCTGTTCTCAAACTGAGCCAATAATTCATTTTCATCTACATTGACTTTTTTTTGTCCTTTTTGCGCTTGAATAAATTTTGCCATTTTTCCAATCAAAGCATCATCACTAAAACGGCGACTTTTCACCAAATTGACACGATTAACGTGTAAGGCTTCAACGTGTTGTAAATCGGCAAGCACTGAACCAACATCAACCGAAGCCAATTGATTGGCATCGCCCAATAAAATCAAACGGCAATGATTTGGTACAGCTTCAAATAATAATGTCGCTAGACTTAGATCAAGCATAGATGCTTCATCAACCACGATTACATCATAAGGCAAAGGTTGACGTGCATTAAAACGAGGCATTTTTTGATTGCCTAAACCCAATAAGCGATGCAAAGTCATCGGGTTAAAAAGTTTAGGGTTTAAATTAAATGCCTTTAATTTTTCATCTGTTAATGAATTTTGTAATGCCTCACCCATACGTTGTGCTGCTTTTCCTGTTGGGGCTGCCATTGCAATCCGAATATTTGGAATGGCTTGATTTAAAACAGCAATAATTCGGGCAAGCGTATAAGTTTTCCCAGTACCAGGCCCTCCAGTAATGATACTGAAGGCTTGTTCTGCAACCATCGCCAATGCTTTTTTCTGTTGCTCTTCTTCTAATAAATCACTATTTTCAGAAATATTGACTGACTCAATTTTTTGTTGTTTTAATCGTCCGACTTGAATTGCTAAACGATGCTCAAGTTGCCAGTAACGGTACAAATAAAGAAATTGGTTATCTTCAATAAAAGGTGCAACTTGAACACGACCATCAAAGCTGCTTATCTGCGTATTTTTAATCATCAATGATTTGAAAGATGATATATCTCGCCCCGCAGCTGCAATACAGCTATCCCCTTGAGTCGTTGCCAATAAGATGTCTTGTGCCAACCGTATCGCTTCTGCATTTGGGTCTGTACCTGTGGAATACTGCGTTAAAACATATTTACTCCATGTCTCAATCCATTGTGGGACTTGACTCTCTAAATCTTGCTTATTTTCCACACAGTTATCCTCAGAGTTATCCATAAAGTTATCAACACACTTACCCACAAAACATATAAGTCGTAACTTTTTGTTTATTCAACCTTTTAAACCACAAATTATGCAGTTTCAGCCCGTTTATTCTCAATAAAATAACCAAGAATTGCATCGAGGCGTAGAATAAATTCTGTACTTGGTCTCCAATAATGATAGCCCTGCTCAGACTGCCCATTCATACCACGTAAATATAAATAAGTCGCTCCACCAAGATCTCGCTCTATTTGATAATCTTCAAGTTGAAGTTTCAAATAACGATGTAAAGCGACCAAGTAAAGTGATGCCTGCAACCAATAACTCGCTTGTGACATACTGCTTTTTACTGCCTCATCTTGATAATGCAGTTGGCTTGTACCCAAAAAATTACTCTTATAATCGGCGATGTGATACTTCTTGCCATCAAAAAATACCAAGTCAATTGAGCCTGTCAAATAACGTGCCGAATTGGCATGATTAAACTCAGGCATTGCAATATTTTCTTCTGCAAAGAGCTGATGAATCCGTTGAACAGTCAAAATATGATCTGACAGTGCCAAATAAAATGGGAACTCGGATAAGTGTTCATGTGCTTGCAATTGTCCCAGTTTAAAATCAGGAAAAATAGGCGTAGAGAGCACATCCTGTAACCATACACCAATCCACTCAATGATGATGTCCTCAAATTGCTCATCATTCGGGAATGCAGTTTGATATTTTTCAATCAACTCCGTTCGTAAAGACGCATAATTGTTTTTAAAACGGCGATGTATTTCTAGATGCCACAAGGCTTGATCATTAAAATCAATATGTTCAAAAATTTCATGTAAAAAATTCCCTGCCACTGTCCCTTTAGGAAAATTTGCTTTCATCCATGTAATAGGTTCAGAAATATGGTCTTGTGTAGCGGATAAAATTATAAATGCTTGCGTTTCAGTCTCATCATCTGCACTTCCCATTTTCTGTTCAGCAACTGCTAGAAAATCTTGCACTTGTGAACGGTTTAAATGCTGTGCCAAAGCGCTGAAACTCGTTTTACCCCGTGCATAAAACCGTTGTTTTGGAAATTCTTCCGCATGTAACTGAGCAATAGCTTCTGTTTTTTCTTTTTCCAAACGAAATGGACGCTCTTTCAGTAAAGGCTCAACAGCACTACCCACATGCTCAAATGCTTCTAGAGGATGACCTCGCCAAAATGCGAGTCCTGTAGTCGATTTAGCTTTAGTATCACTAAGCATGGCATACACACGATAACTCGCACGCGTTAAAGCCACATACCAAAGTCGATGATGTTCAGCTAAAGCACGTTCATTGTGCTGCTGAATGGCTTCAGGAGATAAAATACTGCTGTCATTGATCGCAACTGCACGTTGCTTTTGAGTCTGACCTGTTTGTGCATTGACGTGTTCAATAGTCGAAAAGTTCAGTGTTTTATTGATCTCTTTAAAATCTTTATCGGCGCCGAGTAAGAAAACAAATTTAAATTCTAATCCTTTCGATTGGTGAATGGTCATCAACTGGACGCCTGCCTCATTCGACAATTTACGCTCCATTTCCCATTCACGCTCCATTGGAGAAGTGAGTTGCTTTAAATACCAATGATATAAATTTTGTGCACCTTGATATTCCTCACTGTGTTGACTGAGCAATTCTGTAATATGGCGTAAATTCACTACTACACGTTCATTATCACGGCTTTGTGTTGCGACTAAGTTTGTCCATACCGCATATTGATTCAGTAAATATTGCCAAGCGGTGAGAAACCCTTGATTCAACCAAATTTCACGAATTTGATCGAACTGTTCAATATATTGACTCAAACCATCAGCATTTTGTTCTAATACAATCAATGCCTGTAAATTAAAACCAAAGAGTCGACTAAGCAAAGCTCGTTTAATTTTACCTTCATGGTATGGATGTAAAATTGCACCTAATACAGCACCAACATCCTGCGCAATTGAGCTTTCAAAAACACTTTTTTTCGATGGACGATTAGTACGAATACCTAGAAATTGTAAAGCCGATTGTGCCTTATCTAAGCCATCGTGATTTTTTGAAAGAATAGCAATATCACTTTCATCAATCGGGTGTTGTCCTGACTTTTCAGCAAAATATAAATGTCCTTGAACCCCTTGATTCAATAAATCACATATCTTCCAAGCAACTTGTTCTGCTTCATTTTTTTTATCTTCAAGTTGTAACCATCTTAATGGTTTTGGATTTGCAATGCCTTGATCCATCAAATCAGGATGTGGGCGACTACCTGCCTGTACAGGGGTATAAAAAACCTGTTCACCAAAATCGAGTTGTCGCTGAAATAATGTATCGACTACTTCAACTAGAGGCTCAACTGAGCGATGGTTATAAATCAGATTATACTCATGCCCATCTTTACCAAAAACATCCTGATGCGCCTTTAAAAAGGTCAGCATATCACCACCACGGAAGCCGTAAATCGCTTGTTTACGATCACCGACCATAATCATACAACCTTTTTTTACACGGTTTGGATGTCGCCAAATTTGCGCCAACATGTCATCTTGATCTTGGTTGGTATCTTGGAATTCATCAACAAGAATCAAAGGATATTTGGCATGTATAAAACTTGCAAAACGTTGCCCTTGCTCATCTTGCCCTTTTCCACTGTTTAACGCTTCAGCAAGGGTACGAATTTGTTGTGCAAACGTTGTTTCACCCTTTTGTTGCAAGACTTGTGGTAAACGTTTTCTGACTTCTTGCGCTAAGTAGTATTTTAAAAATGTATTGGTGCCATGCAATTGATTTTCGAAGACCTCAATATCTTCATAAATTTTTAATAATTGTTGTATAAGTGGATGATTATAAAAATCTGATTGTATATTTTCAGGTGCTGCTTTTTTAAAAATTTGTTCTTCTCGTAGAACTTTGATTAGTGTCGCAAAATCTTCTTTTGCCGAATTTAAATGCGTACTTAAATAATGTTTTGCATCATGCTGTTGTAAGGTTGCAATAATTTCAGGAAAACTTTTGGCAAAAATTCGATTGAAACGTCCACCGCGAAATTTCGTTCCATTAATTTGCTTATAGTATTCGCCATTTTCCAAATAGTACGCTTCTAAAGTTTGCAATTGCTCAGGCTGAATCTGTGCCAATTGCACCATTGCTTGCTGAAAAATATCAGCATCTGCACTGGAAAATTGCGGTTCAATAAACTGTGCTGAAGCAAAATTTAAAGTTTGCTCAACCGTTGCAACATAATAGTCAACAGCATGCAGTTCTCCTGCAAACATTAAACTATCGATAATATTTTGCGGTTGTGCCTGAATCCATTCACGCAATACATCATGAATGAGCTGATGACTATAACTTTTTGCATCATCGGTAATTTCAGCACGTTCAATTTTGCCACTTTCAAAGGCAAACTCACGTAACAACTTCTGGCTAAAGCTATCTAGCGTCCCAACAAATAAATCATCAAGTTGATCAATCACCAACTTTAAACGCTCACAAGCGTGAGCAATTTTCGTTGCAAATGTTCTCAGTAATTTAGAAAATAATGGATCAGATTCTTTCGCTGCTTTGGCTAAAACTTCTTGTTCGGTTAAATCGCGACAAGCCTCAAAATAACGTAAAGATTCTTGTAAACGTATCCGAATACGACTTTTTAATTCAGCCGATGCTTTACGGGTAAATGTTGTTGCAATAATATCTTTAGGCAAATATTTTTCTAATAATATGCGCACCATTAGGCTCGATAAGGTATAGGTTTTACCTGTCCCCGCCGATGCCTCAATCCAATGTAGACCTGTAAACGTCATGTCTTCAATGGGCTGAATAGATACCTTTTTATTCATCTTCATTTGTGAATTTACGGAAGATACGTGTTCGTTCATGATTACTCCTCCGCAACCTGTTGATACTGATAAATAGGGCTATACAATGCATATGCGAAATGATCACACGCATGTTTTAATAATGCTGTTGTATCTTGTTCTTGTAAAATAAACTGCCAATCACGATGTTTACGACTCCACTCCATTTCAGTCAAATCGTAAGGTAAGAAGGCATCACTTTTCGTCCATTCATTTTGTAAATCGGAAAAATTTTCCATCGTCATATTTCCAACATCACCATCTGACCACTTTGGCTCTTTACCCACCTCAGCTAACTTCAACATGAGTGCCGACGGTAAGACTAAAGGTTCAGACTGTCCGTAAGCATAGGCTTTAAACCAAGCCAACAGATGTATTTCAGCCTCTTTGGAGCTCAAACCTTCATTAATGAGAGTGACATCACTAAACACCGCAATTCTTTTTAATACTCGTGATTGATCATCATCCAAAGCCAAATAACTTAGCCACAATAAATATTCCAACCAAACTTTAGTACGACGTTTTCCACGGGCACTTGACGCATCTAAACTGACCCAATGCTGTCCTTGTCGTTCCAACTCGTTTTGTTTAGGAATGGTAATATTCATCACTAAACCATCTTTAACAGTCCATTGACGTTGCGTAGTTTCAGTCACTTTTTCAGCATACCGATATAAACGATCTTTAAGTCGATCTTGTTCCACCACACTCATTTGCCATGCGCTGTTTTGAACTTTCCCTATCGGTAATTGGTCTTGTAACAGTGCTTGATCTGCTTGGTGAAGTTGATCTTGAGTATCTTGTTTTTGTAAGAAATCACGAATTTGATATTTGGCTAAACCATCTAAAACTAAAGGTTCATTCAATGCAGGTAAATCTTGGGCACGCAAATTTTCCACGCCTAAGGTTTTCAAATATAAACGGGCAGGAAATGTCACATCCTGAATCCATTGTCCTGCATCCAAAACCGTAATGCTTTCTTGCTCGTCTAAACTTGGATAAGGGACATTTGCCCATGCTTGTCGCTCAGATAATTGTTCAGCCTGACGAATTTGCTGTGCGACGTTAAACCACTGATCACGATATCTTTGCTGTTCAACCGTTTCAAAGCCTTTAAGATCAAATGGTTGCAAAGTATGGATTTGATATAACGATTGTACCTGTTCAGCCATCTCCACGCCTTGCGGTTTAATCATTTGATAAGGCTGAATAGTTTCTTGATCAGATTCTGCTTGAGCATGAGTTTCTTGAATAGCTATTTCTTGAACAAGACTTTCTATAGTGCTCGCTTCTGTCCGCTCAGATTTTGTAATAAACGCAATATGGTTGATCAACTCTTGTAAAACACTCGATGGATCACGTACTTCGCCATCACTGACATCAAAGCCATTATAAAACAGCCATAAATTTTCTTGTGCCAACAATAAGGCATCTAAAAATGCACCTTGATCATCATCTAAACGAGAACGATCACCCAACTGTGGTTTTAAAATTTCCATTAAATCGAATGGTAAATGCACACTTCGATTTGGAAATTTACCACCATCTAAGTTCAACATCACAATGAGCTTGTAAGGCAATGGACGAATCTGTCCAATTTGGCTAAAAGTAATCTGACCTGTCGGCAAAGCTTGATCCATTTGCCCATCAAGTAAATTTTCAATTTCATTAAGCAAATAAGGCAAAGGTAGATAGAGCTGTTTGAGTTCTTTCGCCTCAGTTTCATCTTGTGTATTTCGATACGCCAATGTCAGCATACGTTCTTGTTTTTTGACAATTTCACGTACTGATTTTAAAATTTCAACACCCGATTGTTCAAATTCAGCAAGCTCTTTCATCAGTAAATTCAACCATGCTTCAACATGACATTGAATGGTCGTATTGTTAGCCAATTCATGCGCAATCATCCAATCACGGCGATGATCAAAATCATGATAAATCTGAATCAGTTTTGCAATCAGTTCAAAATCACTCGGCATCACTTGTGCATAACTAAGCGTTTCATCAAAAATAATATGTTCAGGAATAGCGATACCCAATGCCAAACGATCTAGCGCATATTTAAAGGTAAAACGAAAATCTTGATCGTCCTGACTTAAACTGCGTTGTAAATGTGCTGCATCCAAACCTCGTTTAAAGCCTGCGCTAATTAGTAAGTCAACCATGCGATCTGTATTGTTTACATCTAACTCATAACGAATTTGTGTGGCATTTAAATTCAGCCAATCTGCAAAGTCTTCAACACTGAAACGTCCATCAACCAAAGTCATACGACCTAACACAGCTCGCCATGCATTGCTTGCATCAAGTTGTGTTACGCCTGCAATTTTCACAGGTAAATACACACTGTCCTGATTAGGTATATGTGGAAATACACTGCGAATGAGCGGTTCTATCTGTTTTAAATCAGGTGCTAAAATTAAAATATCACTGGGTCTACGAGGCTGTTCTGTTGTGCCTTGGGCAAGCCAATGAATCATTTGATCTTTGAGAACTTCAAGCTGACGTAATCCTGAATGACAAACATTGATTTGAATGGAATGATCAGTCGGTGCAATCCTATATGCATGCTCTTCAGGTTCAACTAAATATAAAATATCGGACTGAAGTTTGGTGAGCAAATTGATTGGTTCTTCATCGACAAAGGCATCGACCCACTGCCCTTCCTCACCTGAAGAAAGATTGGATAAAATTGAAAAATGGTCACGAGCTTGTTTACCAAACCGTGTCAGTAATGGATGACGAGATTCTCGTGTCTCAGCATTAAAGTTAAGCGTAAATTGTTCGAAAAATTGATTGATCTCAACATCTGTTGCTTTTGGATTTTTGGCAATAAAACGCTCTTTCACTCGTAAATCGTATTGTTTTTTCCAATTTGGATCGACACTATCTGCCCAATATTCTTGTGATGGGTTGTAGTGTAAAATCACCACATCAATATATTGTCCAAGTCGTCTTAAAAATTGTAATTGGCTCGGTGGCAAGTCCAATAAAGTAAACACTGTCAGCCGACTCGGCAATTTTTTTAATGCCTGTGGACGTTGTAACTCATCATCTAAAGTCGCCCAAAAATCAGTATCAATACTGTGTATATCAATAAAATCATCATGAAAAGTATGTTGCCATAACCAGCGTTGCCAACTTTCTAATTCTTCCGCCTGATTCAGCGTAAATACCGAGATTTCATCTTTTTTAAAAAATTGGTTTTCTAAATTTAAAGCTTGATTACGCCCCCACTGACCTAGCCAATTGCCTGTACAAGTACATTCATGACCTTCATTTGCACAATTTTTCTGACAGCCCCCTCTATAGAGCATGTAATTGCCGAATAGTTTTGATACTTGCTCCGACACCCAATACAACATACTTTGTTTTTTCAGTTGCTTTTTAAAGCCATGCTCAAGTGCTGAAGCTGAATCATAAATCCGTTTCACAATGCCAAACAATGGATGATCTAAAGGCAATTGGTTTTCATCGCTATCAATATGATTTTTCAGCGTTTGATAAATACGCCACTTCATAATCAGACGAGGAATATTTGCTTTACGGACTTTGTCTTTATTTTCTAATATTTGTTGATAGGCAAACCATTGAAAACCACGAATACGATGATGAAACTGATTATTGGCACTAATACCTTGTTGTTCTGAAATTTTTTGTGTCAGCCACTCCTGCACAGCAGGGCTCGGTACAATAAAATGTTGGGTTTTTAAAACAGTAAATGGATTTTTTGAGGGTTGAGCCGTATTTTGTAAGAGCCCTTGTACAAGCACATCTATACGTTGGCTTTGAATTACATGAATCGCCATAGTCCCTCAACCGTCTGTTTTAATGATTTATTGAAATGCACAAAAGCATAAACATTCGCCTCTATACAACGACTTCATACTATGGCATTTTTACTGCATTATTGGTACATAACTTCACAATTTCAAGCTTACACACTGCTTCTGTAGAAATATGATAAAAATCTTGATAAATAGGTAATTACTTTATGAAAATTGATAAAATTCCAGACTCGATTGATCCACATTTAAACCTTGAAAACATTCGTACAGAATGCTTAGAGCTTGTTAAAAAACGTTCTTACGTTTCGGCAGGTGTTGCTGTTATTCCTATCCCCTTTTTTGATGTGATTATTGATATCGGTATGTTGTCTTTACTCATTCCTGAAATTAATGCACGTTTTGGACTCGCACCTGAGCAAATTAGTGTGTATGACCCTGAAACTAAAAAAGTGCATTGGAATGAGCTACGTAAACGTGGTTTTGAGTTTTCAGGTTTAGTGGTCGCACGTACTGCGGCAAAAGCATCGCTCAACAATTTAGCTGCGAAAGTCATTACTAAGCAAGTGACTAAATTTATTCCACTGGGCGGTTCAATTATTGCGGCAAGTTTAGGTTATATTGTGATGAAAAAAGTCGCTGAAGTTCATGTAGATGAATGCTATAAGTTAGCAAAAGGGATTCAGCAAAAGCAAAGTGCGAGCGTGGTGAAGTATTCTTAGTCGTATTTTAGATATTTTAAAACAATAGAAAAGCGGATGATAAGTCCGCTTTTTACTATTTTACTGAAAAAAAAACAAAGTGCCTTTCTTTTCACTTAAAGAGAGGTTACATCTACTCTCCCCCCTTAGTTAGTAGTTAAATTCCTTACCCCAGAAACCATATAGACACAAAAAAACAGGGATTTTCAAGATATTAATCAGCTTTTAACTGCTTTAAAATTGCCTTAAGCACCTGAATACGAGCCGAATATTTATCATTGGTCGCAATCACATGCCAAGGGGCGCAGTCGGTATTGGTTCGCTCTAACATATCTGCGGCTGCATTCAGATATTCATCCCAATGCCCACGGTTACGCCAGTCTTCTGGGGTAATTTTAAAACGCTTATGCGGTGTCTGCTCACGAGCTTTAAAACGAGCTTCTTGCTCCTCTTTTGAAATCGCTAACCAAAACTTAATCATCACATGCTGATTTTCAGTTAAATCTTTTTCAAAACGATTGATTTCATCATAGGCACGTTGCCATTCCACCGGATTTGCAAAACCCTCAATACGCTCGACCAATACCCGTCCATACCAACTCCGATCAAAAATGGTAATTTTTTCTTCAGGCTGAATTTTTGTCCAAAAGCGCCATAAATAAGGTCTGCGAAGTTCATATTTTTCAGGGGCCGCAATGGTATGAATATCATATTCACGAGGATCAAGTTTTTTCACAATACGCTTAATTGCACCACCTTTACCCGCTGCATCCATGCCTTCAAAGCTAATGACGATATTTCGAGGATCATTTCTTAGTGCATCTGAAACTTTTTTAGTCAGTTTTTTTAACTCAGTTTTATAATCTTCTGCCGATAAAACATCATGAGCAGGATTCAATAAAACTTCAGGTGTGATTGTTTGTTTCCATTTCGTCCGTACAGATGTGCGATGTCGAGGTAACTCTTTTAGCGCACGTAAAATATGTTGAGCAAATTGCTGATCACGTACCGTTTCATCTTCACAATCAATAACAAACCAATCATTTGTAAATTGTTGACGTAACTTTTGTACAGTATCGTATTGCTTTTTATTACGCCAATCTAAACCATGTAACTTATGCCAACGCTGTTCTGAAGCATCCATTTCATCTAAACGTTTTTGTAAACTTTTCCAAGATAAATCAAACCAAACTTTAATGACTTCAACATGATTATTTTTCAAATCTTGTTCATAAGTACGCATACTATCGACATAAGCATCAAAAAGTGTGTCATCGAGTGGACGTGAAACGTGCATCGTGGTCGCTAATAAATCGCTGTACCAATTGCCAAACATGACTTGGATCTGCCCTTCTGCAGGAATAAAACGAACATACGGTTGCCAAAAAGTTTGTTTGTCTGAAAATAGATGTGCAGGATCAGCTTTAACACGCAAATAGCGAGGGTCAACCCATTCACGCAACTGTTTTACCGCCTCACCTTTACCTGCTAATTCAATTCCACTAACCAAAATAACTAAACTTTTCCCATTTTTTTGATCACGACTATTTTTTAAAGCATACTGAGCTTCAATCAAATCTACCGATAAACTTTCTTCATCACGTACAGCAAAATCTAATTCTTCTTTCATCATTTTTTCACATATATTTTGATATTGATTTGAGTATAACCTGATCAGATTACATCATGATTTTTTTTATACAGAGTCAATACCTTGCTCAAATTAATCAATATTTATGGCATTTTTTCTGCATTGTTTTGTTTTTTTGTCATAGAGATACCGTTAAACTGCCTTTATTCTTGATCAAAACAGATTCTCGAGCTTTATATGTCTAAACTTGCTGCACTAGATCAACTCTTAGAACAATATCAGCAGTTGAGTTACCACACCGACCCTATATTAAAAAATCGTTTACATGAAGCACAGACATGGTTAAAAACCCGTATTCAAATGACGCATCAGGACTTATTTAATCAAAAAGAAAATGTTCTGATGGCACAATATTTTCTTAATCGTTTATATGGTGGTCCTGAGTTTGATGACTTAGCTGTACAAATTGAACGCTTGTTAAAATACGCGCATAAAGCTGAAAAAATCATTCCTGAAAATGCCATTAAAACAGGCTTAAAATCTGTTGGACTTGCTGTTTTAGCCATGCAGCTTGATGAACAAGTCGCAGCACAACTTCTGAAAGATTATCCTGCAGATCAAGTCATTGATAATGAAATGATGCGTCAAACACTTATTAAACTCGATCAATATGACGCCCGTTTAGATCAACTCTCTTTACTTGATGACCTTGGTGGCGCACTCGATAAATATATGCGTTCATTCATCATGCACACTGCTTTTAAAATGTGTAAAGGTGCTGCAAATAAATATCGTTTTGAATTGATGTATGACTTTATTGGTGAGGGTTTTATCGCAATGAAACCTATGAAATCTGCTGCAAATTTTATTCATACATTCACGGTAAAAGAACGGGAAATTGTTGAAAAAGTTCATGCGGGCGAACCCAACCCATTTTATTAAATGTTGAAATCACATCCAATATATACCGATCTTTTCGATCGGTTTTTGTATATTATTCATAACAATTACGTGCAGAAGACTGCAAATTTTTGCAGAATCTGTCATTATGCAAAATAAGATCAGATTTCCCATTTTTGTGTTCAGGAGTGACTCAAGTGTCGAATGAAAACCAACAGCCAACCGCACCTGTAGAGTCGGCAACCAATACAGACAAACAGAGTCCTTTTTTAACTGAACCATTACCGCAAGGTACTCCACAAGGGCAACAACAATCTTTACAACAAGCCCATGTTGATACACCTGTTTCAGGTACAGTACCTAAATACAATCTGCCACGTGGCGCAAACACGGGCAATGTCGGTGCAACCACTCACTTCGGTTATCAGACTGTAAGTAGTGATGATAAAGCTCAAAAAGTTGCCGAAGTATTCCACTCAGTGGCAGCAAAATACGACATCATGAATGACTTAATGTCATTTGGTATTCATCGTTTATGGAAACGCTTTGCAATCAATATGTCAGGCGTTCGTCGTGGTCAACACGTACTTGATATCGCAGGCGGTACGGGTGATTTAGCCAAAGTATTTAGCCGTGAAGTTGGTCCTACAGGTCACGTAGTTTTATCTGATATTAACGAATCGATGCTCAATGTTGGTCGTGATCGTCTGATTGATGCAGGCTGTACCAATGTCGATTTCGTTTTGGCAAATGCTGAAACTTTAGAGCCATTTGCAGACAACAGTTTTGACTTACTCACCATCAGTTTTGGTCTACGTAATGTGACTGATAAAGATGCTGCACTACAAGCCATGTATCGTGTACTTAAGCCAGGTGGTCGTTTACTCATTTTAGAATTCTCTAAACCTGTGTTTGAACCATTCTCTAAACTTTACGATATGTATTCATTCACGGCATTGCCAATCATGGGTAAAATCATTGCCAATGATGCTGAAAGTTATAAATATTTAGCTGAATCAATTCGTATGCACCCTGACCAACGTACCCTTAAAGGGATGATGGAAAATGCGGGCTTCCAAAACTGTGACTACCACAATTTAACGGGTGGTATCGTTGCGGTTCACCGTGGTTTTAAACTGTGATTTTCACATTTTAATGATTAACAATAAGGTTGCATTATGTGGTCAATTTTAGCACTCGGTGCAGTTGAACGACTGATCAATCAGTTGATCAATATGGATGCGATTACTCGCATCCAATTCAATCAGTTGCAAGGCAAACTATTACGTGTGGTGATCGACTCACCACAGTTGTCGGTTGATGTTTATTTTGATGAGTATAAAGTTCGTTTTGAACCAACGGTGACAGGTAAAAGCGATACACCTTCTATATTTGAACAACGCCCTTATGACAAAAATGTTGCAATTGCTGAAGCAACAGCAACCTTACACGTCAAAAGTATTGTTGAATTAGCGAAGCTCTTTGTTGCTGAAGATATTGGTAATATTCCGCTTGAAGGTGATTATCATCTTTTGCAGGATATTCAAAACATCATCCAACAGACTGAACCTGATTTAGCTTCACATTTAAGCCCGTGGATTGGTCCTGCTTTGGCACATGAAATCGGCA
Source organism: Acinetobacter sp. TY2 (assembly GCF_046269225.1). Lineage (NCBI taxonomy): Bacteria > Pseudomonadati > Pseudomonadota > Gammaproteobacteria > Moraxellales > Moraxellaceae > Acinetobacter > Acinetobacter sp. TY2. The sequence continues at coordinate 114,440 of NZ_JBJZOR010000001.1, read as the reverse complement.
AAATTCAGCTTGCACCCAAACATTTAAAACGTTCAGTGCAAAGTCATACCTTCTTTGTCGAAGATTTTCTAAAAGAAGATTCTCGTCTTTTTGCGCCACGTTGGCAAATGGATGATCTACAACAAGATACGCGTCAACTCAATCAAAATATTGACCGACTTGAAGCTAAAATTCAACAACTTCAAAATCAATTCAATTCTGAACAATCTAGGTAAGACCATTTATGATTCCGCACATCAGCCGTTTACTCGAACTTTGGCGCATTGCCGCGCACTATCGACTCGATACACTGGTTCCTGCGGAAGAATTACCTGAAAAAGCGCGTCATATTTTAGCATTAATTCGCATGCACCCTGCTGCATGGTCAAGCAAAGAGAAAAAGAACCCTCTCAAGCTGAAAGAAGCTTTAGAAGAGATGGGACCTCTCGCGATTAAAATGGGGCAATTACTCTCAACTCGTCGTGATTTGATTCCACCAGAAATGTTACAACAATTGGTTTTATTACAAGATCGTGTTAAACCTTTTGATAATGATGTTGCGAAAACGCGTATTGAACAATCTCTAAAAACCAATATTTCAACGCTATTTTCCCGTTTTGACGAACAGCCTTTAGCAGCAGCATCAATTGCACAGGTACACACGGCTGCCCTCCATGATGGTCGTGAAGTAGTTGTCAAAGTCACTCGACCTGACATTCGCAGTCAAATTTTACAAGATTTTGAAATTTTAAGATGGCTTGGTGCAAGTCTAGAAAAGCGTCTTGAAGCTGCTCGTGCTGTGCATATTTCAGAAATTATTGAGAACTATCGTCAAGTCATTTTGAATGAACTCGATTTGACTTTAGAAGCTGAAAATACACGCCGTATGCGCCATTACTTCACAGGTTCAAGTATGATGTATGTACCTGAAGTGTATATGGATAGCAAAGATGTGATGGTGGCTGAACGCATCACAGGTGTACCAATTTCAGATACTGAAACCTTTGATAGATTGGGCATGGATCGTAAAGATCTCGCTGAAAAAGGTTTAACAATTTTCTTTACCCAAGTGTTCCGTGACAACTTTTTCCATGCTGACATGCATCCAGGAAATGTCTTTGTTGAAACACTAAATCCAAGTAGTCCTCGTTATATTGCACTCGATTGTGCAATTATGGGTGAGTTGTCTAAATCAGATCAGATGACCGTTGCTCGCATGTTACTTGCTGTAATGAACAGTGATTTCATGCAGTTGATTCAAATCGTGCATCAAGCAGGTTGGATTCCACCGGGGACTGATCAAGATGCTTTAGCACGTGAAATGCGTCGCACTGTCGGACCAATGGTATCCAAGCCGATGCACGAATTGGACTTTGCAGGCATTTTGATTCAAGTCATGGATATTGCACGTCGCTTTCATTTAGAAATTCCACCGCAATTGATGTTATTACTCAAAACATTGGTGCACGTAGAAGGTTTGGGAACAGACTTGTATCCTGATCTGGACATTTGGAGTACAGCAAAACCGATTCTGACTGAATGGGTTAAAGCACAGATGAACCCTCAGAAAAACCTGAAAGAATTAGGGCAAAAAATCCCTGATTTACTTTTAGGTGCGCAAGATTTACCAATGCTAATGATTGATAGTCTAAATGGTTTGAAAAATCAATCTGCTTGGCATTCAAAGCAACTACATGAATTGCAAATGATGCGTTTGGAAGTTGAGCATCAACAAAAACGGAGTTGGATGTTCGGCAGTATCATGGCGATTTTATTGTCTATTGCAATTATTGCGCCGTGGTATGTATCTATCGTATTAATTGTGCTGGCAAGTGTTTTAGCGATTTGGCGGATTGCGAAGTAATTAAATCATCTTAAATAATTGAACTACCTTAAAAACCACATCAAATTTGGTGTGGTTTTTCCATATTAGGGATTTTACACTCCCAATCTAAATGACGTACTTGTACAAAATTTAACTTTAGAGATGAGTAGAACTGCTATGTAAGGGAGAAGTTCTTATTTAAACTCCTCTCATCCTAACCTTCTCCCTTTGGGGGGAAGGAATTCTCAATATAAATTTGAATAGCAATTCTCAGTTTTTCCAATTTCTTAAAAATTAAGGAATACTTATTTTCAAAACCTTGAATAAAGTATCCAATGACTCAAAAGTCATCTACTGATACCTCTCGCCATTGCCCTGTCATGACTATTTTCTAAAATATAGCCATCTGTTTGAGCGAACATCACCATGACCCAAATTCTCTACCGAAAACCATCATCACTTAAAATCCAAGCTGGCTCGCTCGCCAAACAACTGATCGAAAAAGAAGGTCTTCATGCACAGCAAGTGGATATGATTCCAGGTGCAGCAGGTGGTCCCAAAGGCATCGGGCTGACAGGTTTAGACCAAGCTATTTTTGGGGAATTTCTCCCTCAAGCCAAACAAAGACGTTTTTTAATTGGTTCATCTGTTGGTGCATGGCGTTTTGCAGGAATTGTGGCGCAAGGTGAAAAACTCGGACCTGAAAAATTGGCTGAGTTGTATATCAATTTACCATTTAAAAAAGGTATGAAAATCGCCGATATCGAAAAAATTTCAAGAGACATGCTTCATGGAGTTTTAGGTGATCAACCTGATAAATTAGTCACTCATCCTGACTATCATTTAGCCATCATTGCAGCAAAAGCCGAACATTTATTTCAAAGTGATCAAAAACTTGCATTATATAGCTCTTTACTTGGAATTATTGGTAGTAATGCGATTTCTCGTGATCACTTAAATAAATTTATGCAGCGTGTGATTTGTCAGCCTACAGATTTTCCACAATTTAAAATTCGGGATGATGCTTTTAAAACTCATTATATGAATTTTAATCAGGATAATGTTGCCGATTGGCTCATGGCTTCGGGTTCAATTCCAGGTGTAACGCCTGCAGTGAAAAATATTGCCGATGCTCCTGAAGGTGCATATCGTGATGGTGGTTTGATTGACTATCACATCGACCTACCATTTGAGAGTAAAGGTATTGTTTTATATCCTCATTTCACCGACAGTATCACACCGGGTTGGTTCGATAAAATGTTTAAATCACGTAAAGCCAACCCTAAAAATCAAGCAAGAACTTTACTGATTTCGCCATCTCAAGAATATTTACAATCCTTACCTTTAGGACGGTTGCCTGATCGTAAAGATTTTGTATTAAAAGGCTTATCAGACAGTGAACGTAAAAAATTATGGCGACAATCTGTTGCAGAAAGCCAAAGATTGGGCGATGAATTTTTAGAGTTGATAGAAAAACAGAATTTTGCGGAAGTAATGCAACGTTTATAAACTTAAAAAATTCCCTCTTTTTAAAGAGGGAATTAGGGAGATTAATAAAACGCTAACCAAGTTTTATCTTGCCTATTTCCTCTATTTTGTTAAATTTAAAACAATTAAAAAGACTAAAACCAATAATGCCAACATCTAAAATTCCAAAATTTGCCATCATTGGTGCAGGTACAGCAGGACTTTCAACTGCAATATTATTGGCTCGACAAAATATTCACGTCACCCTTTTTGAAAAAGTAAACGAACTCGAACCTGTCGGTGCAGGTCTACTGCTACAACCTTCTGGGCTTGCTGTATTTGAACATTTAGGCGTACTCGATGAAGCACTTAAACTAGGTGCAATCGTCACAGGATTAGAAGGACAACTTGCCAATGGTTTTAAAATTGTTGATAGTCACTATACTCAAGCACACCCAAATTTTTACGGTCTAGGCATTCATCGTGCAAGCTTATGTCATGTGTTAGAAAATAAATGCCATGAATATTCAGAATTGATTACATGGCAAATGAATACAGATATTCAACGACTTGAAGAATCTACCAATGAAATAAGAGTTTATGGCGCTGTGGATGATCAACCTTTTGATGCTGTTTTCGATACAGTGATTATTGCAAATGGCGCACGTAGCGAGCTACGTCCTAAGGCTTGGGTGAAGATTGATAAGCCTTATCCTTGGGGTGCAAAATGGACAATTGTTCCTGAATGTTTAACACTCGAAGCAAAAATTCTGCATCAGTTTTATGATAAATCTAAAATTATGATGGGTATTCTCCCAACGGGTGCAACTCCTACAGCTCATAATCAGAGGCTTTCAAGTGTCTTTTGGAGCATGCCAACAGATCAATTAAGGAATTTTTTACAGGATAATCAATCACGTTCTGATTGGTTAAAAGTAGTATCTAAGCGTTGGAAGCCTGCTGCTGAATGGCTGGAGCAAGTCATTGCCAATCCCGAAGAAAAACAACAATGGTTTGCTGCAAATTATCGTGATGTGGTGATGTCTAAGTTTGGTGAAGGTCGCATTGGTGTGCTGGGCGATGCTGCACATGCCATGAGTCCACAACTTGGGCAAGGTGCAAATATGGCACTCCTTGATGCTTGGGCATTGGGGCAGGCTGTAGAAATATCGAAAAATAATAATTCAATTGATCATGTGAAACTTTGGCAAACTTATCATCAACATCGTCAAAGTTCGACTGCTTTTTATCAGTTTTTAAGTCGTTTACTAACTCCACTCTATCAATCTGATTTGTGGTGGGCGGGTACTTTTCGTGATTTAACTTTTTCGTGGATGTACCGTATTCCCTATTTCCGCAAAGAAATGGCGCTGACTGTTTCAGGTTTAAAATCTGGCATGTTGAGTCAGATGCAGTATGAGCAGATTGTGAAAAACAAACGGAATGGCGATGTTTGAAATTACTAAAGAATCTCTCGAAAATATTTTCCCACCTTTCCAATTAGGAGATAATCGCTCTCTACTAGAATGCGATTTCTACAATACTCATTATTGTTATTTTGACCAAATTGATGATGATTATTTATCGGCAATAGACATGTCCGCAGAAGGCTTACTTCTTGAATGGGGCTTCGATTGGTCAAAATTTTACTTACAAGCAGGTTTAGATGCTGCTCGTTCACGCACTAGACCACTTGAAAGTATTAAGACATAGAAAGATGTAAGTTATAAATATTTATATTATTTTGGAAATAGTTGCAGTTTTTTAAGTTCTGAAGGCTATAAATTCTTTTTTCCTTCTGCTGTTTATCATTTCCTGACCACAGATAAGAATAAAACCTATATGGATTCGTTCATTTTTAGATTGAAATTACAATGGGAAAAAGACAACCACGTTTTTAATGATGCTCAAAAAGAATTTATTGTTGAGTTTGTTAAAAAGCATTACCAAGGTTATGTTTCGTGGATTCCTAACGATAAATAATTTTTAAGATTTTCCGCAAACCATTTCAAATCACGTAAACTATTATCCTCTATGCTGATTCAAAAACATCAGCACGTAGCATCTTAAAACTTAATAATTTGGTGAAATCCTATGAACAACTTGCAATGGCTCGATGAAGTAAAATTTAACGAACAAGGACTTATTCCTGCTATTGCACAACATCATCTTACAGGTCGTATTTTGATGGTGGCATGGATGAACCGTGAAGCGCTACAACTCACCGCAGAAAAAATGCGTGGGGTATATTTCTCACGTTCACGTAGTAAACTTTGGTTCAAAGGTGAAGAATCTGGGCATTTTCAAACAGTTTACGAAATTCGTTTAGACTGCGATGCAGATGTGATCGTCCTACAAATTGAACAAGAAGGCGGAATAGCCTGCCATACAGGTCGTGAGTCTTGTTTCTATCGTAAGCTCACACCAAATGGCTGGGAAATTGTCGATGCTCAACTGAAAGATCCAAATGCAATCTATGGTGAAAAATCGGTAAATCCACACACATTGGCAATGAATGCATCAAATGCCCAATCCGAACAAGTCGAAGTCCTCGATTATTTAGGAAAAATGATGGCAGAGCGCAAAGCGGCTGATCCTGACTCTTCATATGTCGCGAAGCTTTACGACAAAGGTTTAAACAAAATTCTAGAAAAAATTGGTGAAGAAAGCATTGAAACCATTATTGCAGCTAAAGATTTTAAAGCCGTAGCCAATGAAGATAATAAAAATGATTTAATCTATGAAGTGGCAGACTTATGGTTCCATACCATTGTAATGCTGGGTTATTTCGACCTTGATATTCAATTGGTTCTCAATGAATTGGCACGCCGTCAAGGTTTATCAGGATTAGTTGAAAAAGCCAAGCGTGATCACTAATTATTCACTTCAATAAGCAAAGATAATGTTTAAATTCAAAAGCTCATGTACTACATGAGCTTTTTTATTATCCATGACTTATCTCAGAACCAACATTTACTCAGCTTTTCGAACATGATCTTCCCGATTGAATGTACGCTTATTCGGACTGTTCTTTGCTATACTCAATCTCTTGATTTTTATTTTTGTGTAGATTTTAGCCACTGTGTCAGACCTATTAAAGCCCACGACAGAACAAAACTTTGCCATTGAAGAAGCGCAAAAAGGTCAATCATTTAAAGTGATTGCTTATGCAGGCACGGGTAAAACGACAACATTACAATTGATCAGTGATGCTATGCAGCATCGCCGTGGCATGTATTTAGCTTTTAACAAAGCGATTGCATCTGAAGCACAAAATAAATTTCATCGTGGCGTAGACTGTCGAACGTTTCACTCACTCGCATTTCGTAGCGTGCCTCGTGGTGTGACCGATAAACTTCGCTTGCCTCGTTTAAGTCCAGGCTTTCTAGCTAAAGAATATCGTATAGAGCCAATCACACTTCGTCGTTTAATGGGTGGACGTTACGAACGTTACACACTCATGCCAAGTCGTCTTGCGAGCTTGGTTGCCAACGCCGTCAGCTATTTTTGTTCGACAAGTTCACAATACCCTGCCCCTCGACACATTCAAACGCCAAGTTGGCTACATACCGATGATGTTGAGTCATTACAAAAACATTTATATCCTTCAGTCGAGCGCCGTTGGCTAGAGTCTATTGATCAGAATCATCAAGCTGGTATTGGACATGATATTTATCTAAAACTATGGGCACTTTCCGATCCGTATATTCCTGCCGATTATGTGCTGTTCGATGAAGCGCAAGATGCAGATCCGCTTATGCTTGGAATTTTACTGCGTCAGCGTAATACTCAAGTAATCTATGTTGGTGATGCACATCAACAAATTTATGCATGGCGTGGTGCGGTCAATGCCATGCAACAAATGCCTTTGCCTTCAACACGGCTCACGACTTCATTCCGTTTTGGTGAACCTATTGCTGATGTTGCAAATTTACTACTTGGTGCGCTGAATGAAACTGTGCCGTTAATTGGTAATCCTGACGCAAAATCAAGTGTGGTCAATAAACCACATACCAAAATGCGTGATGCCATTTTATGCCGTACCAACGCACGTGCAATGGAGCTTTTGCTTTCAGGTTTAGTTCAGGGAGATAAAGTCAGTTTACAAGCCGACCACGCACGATTAAACCGTTTTGTTGATGCGGCAAGCATGCTCAAACAAGGCAAGCGTGCAACGGATGTTCCTGAACTTGCATGGTTTAATTCTTGGCATGATGTACATGAATACTGTGAAACCAATGATGGCAGTGATATTAAACCTTTAGTAAAGCTAGTCGATGATCACGGTACTGAACCACTAAAAAAAGCCCTAGCCAAAATTACGCCCATTGAACAAGCCGACTACGTCATTTCTACAGCACATAAAGCCAAAGGTTTAGAATGGAATCGAGTACATATCGAAGATGATTACCAATTTAAAATAAATGGCTTAGAACATAAAATCAGTGATGAAGAATTACGATTATTATACGTTGCCTGTACGCGTGCTAAAGTAAGCTTAAACATTCATCATATCTACGATCTGGTTCAACAACTCAAAATCAGACCACAAATTAATAATAAAGCGTCTGCCTAAATTTTAGCAGAACAATTCAGTCGTCAAAATTTAAAGGTATACCATGAAAATTCATGCCATTCGTCTCAGACATGCCTGTCATTTTTCTGATCTGAAAGTTGAATTTAATCCTAATCAATCTGTGACCCTGATTATTGGTGAACAAGCTTCAGGAAAAACCACGCTACTTAAAAATATGTTTCATGCCTTGTCATGGTTTCCTGCACGCTTCAAAGATTTACGCAGTCCCGGCATTGTCATGCCCGATCAAGATATTATGTACAAACGTGTGCAATCTAAGATTGAGATTGAAGTTGATGTTCCTACTGAAATTGGACCACTCAGTGAAAGTGCCGATGCACGTAGTATTAATACTTTTCGTTGCCAATGGGAGCTGTATAAAACATTAAATGCAACGGGTGTTGGTATCAGTAAAGTCGATGTTGAACAACTCGAACAACTGACTGCAAAGTATATAAAAGCGATTAAACAAGACCCTATGCAAGGTTTACCCCTTGTTGCATTTTATCCAACTGAACGCTTTGTTAATGAAATTAGTTTATTAAATAAAAACAATCCTCATGTGTTCCAATCGGCAACTGCCTATGAGGCTGTTCCATTGCCTTTTACTACATTTACTCGTTTTTTTGAATGGTTAAGAGAGATCAGTGATGTGGAAAATGCCCAAACAACGCAAGTCTTTCAACAAATTTTAGCAGATCGTAAGCAAAGTAAACTGACATCAACACCTCCTGATACTAGTCTATTGGCAGATGCACTTCTACATGCTAGCACCCAAATGCATACCCCTGCCTTAACGGCACTCCGCACCACACTACAAACCGTTATTCCCGACATTACTGATCTTTTTATTGAATACCAACCTCGTCTACAATTGATGGTGGTCTACAAAGGGCAAACCATTCAATTTGTGCAACTGTCCAATTCCTTTAAAAATTTAGTTGCTATGCTAGGTGATATTGTTCGCCGTATGTGTTTACTCAATCCACTGAGTCTTTACCCTTGCATAGAAGGTGATGGCATTTTAATGATTGATGAGTTGGATGCCCAACTTGATGATTCATATAGTTTAGGTGTATTAGAACGTTTACATCATGCATTTCCGCGTGTACAAATTATTGTAACGAGTCAACGTAATGCTTTACTTGAAACTGCAGAACAGTATCAATGCTTCTTACTTCAAGATAAAACCATCTCACAGATTCAATTTGACAATCAGCAGCAAAATTTTCAACAAATCTATGCCGATTTACTCTCAAATCATTCTACTTCCGACCAAAACATAGAAACTGAATCTGCTTTAGAAAATATAGAGATCAATACATCTGAACATAATATGACTGACTTTTTTCAGAAAATTCAAAGCATGAATCCTGATGAAAAACTGGCTTTATTGACCTTACTGCGAGCAGATCATGATCCTACGCCACATCAGCCTTTGAATTAAATCTAAGTATTTGCATATATATCTCCATGTCAATGATGATTTAAACGAATCAAAAAAATACCAAAGACTCGATATTTGCATATTTGGTCTTTTTTTTAAATCCGCGTATTTCTCACATAATGAATCTAGAACTTTAAAATTCTGATTTAAAAGATTCATTCACAGATTGAAGTGATCTGTAAAATAGCATCTAAATAGATATTTTCTGACGTATTTTTCAACATTACCTAGGTGAAACTAGCCGTACAATGTTGACATTATGCAAAATCTGACAAAATAAATTGATGTTATTCCCTACATGTAATAAGATAAAAATTCAATTTGAATTAGATTTTTCAATCCATTTTGATTTTACAATCGTTTTATCAAGTTGTGCAATACAGCTTGTTTCTTCAAATTTTTTAGATTCAGCTTCCAAAGTTTCATCGCTTTGGGGCTTTCCTTGAGTCCCTGCAGTTTTTGGAAGATAAGATTCACTGAGGTTTCGGCCCATTCACGATACTGGATACACGTGTGTTACCGATTATCATCTTACTACCATTAGTCCTAGGCACTCTACTTGTCTTATGGTTGCAACGATTTTCACGTGGCTTAACTGCATGTGGCGCAATTGCTGTCAGCCTAAGTAGCTTCTTGCTACTTCTATTACAAGCTAGACAAGTTTTTAATGGCATACCTGTTGTCCAAAGTTGGCAATGGTTACCGCAACTCGGCATCGATTTTAGCTTTCGTCTCGATGCACTCAGTCTAATCTTCGCATTACTCATCAGTGGTATTGGCACGCTGATTTATATTTATGCCTATTATTATCTCAGTCCAAAAAATTCTCTCAGTAAACTCTATGCATTGCTCATGCTGTTTATGGCGGCAATGCTTGGCATCTCATTATCCAATAACTTAATTATTTTATTGGTTTTTTGGGAGTTAACGAGTATTTCATCCTTTCTGTTGGTGGGGTATTGGAGCAATTATGAAGCGGCACAACGTGGCTCTCGTATGGCGCTCACCATCACAGGGATGGGCGGTCTTGCCATGCTCGGTGGTTTCATTCTACTTGGGCAAATCACTGGTACTTACCAAATTGATCAACTCACTGGAATGGCGGAGCAAATTCAAAATAGTTCACTATTCGTCCCTGCTTTATTGCTGATCTTATTGGGTGCATTCACAAAAAGTGCGCAGTTCCCCTTTCATTTTTGGCTACCTAATGCTATGGCAGCACCGACTCCTGTGTCTGCTTATTTACATTCAGCAACCATGGTTAAAGCGGGTATTTTCTTAGTTGCACGCCTCTTACCTATTTTTGTCGGTTCGGCATTATTTCATAATTTAGTGACTACTATTGGTTTGCTCACTTTATGCATGGCTGCATTTTTTGCTATTTTCAAAGAAGATTTAAAAGGCTTATTGGCATATTCAACCATCAGTCATTTAGGTCTGATTATGTGCCTATTGGGTATTGGTTCACCTTTAGCCGTTGCTGCTGCTATTTTTCACATCATTAATCATGCAACGTTCAAAGCCGCACTGTTTATGATTGCAGGTATTATTGATCATGAAAGTGGCACACGAGATTTACGTAAACTTAGTGGCTTATGGCAACTACTTCCATTTACCGCAACATTGACGATGATCACTGCTGCTGCAATGGCAGGCGTTCCACTCACCAACGGTTTCTTGTCTAAAGAAATGTTCTTTACTGAACTTTTGGCAAACCTATCAGGTGGTTATGTTGTTATTGCTGCTATTGTGGCAACTTTAGCAGGACTATTTGCTGTTGCATACTCAGCTCGCTTAGTACACGGCGTATTCTTCGATGGTGACATCGGTACAGAAGTTCCCAATAAACAGGCACATGAACCTCATATTGGTATGCGTGCACCTGCCATTTTCCTTGCTACTTTATGTATTTTAGTCGGTATTCTTCCTGCTTTATTGGTTGAAAATATTGTCAATGCAGGAACACGTGCAAGCGCTCAATTACCAACATTTGAAGGTGTACACCTTGCAGTTTGGCATGGCTTCAATACCCCCTTATTGATGAGTGGTATTGCCTTAATTGGTGGTCTACTTTTTTATTTTGCACTGGCTAAAGGTGGACGTATTCGTGAAATTGATCTTGACCCTGCTTTAGGTGCATTTCAAGGTAAATTGATTTTTGAAAAGTTCCTTAAAAACCTCCTACTTATTTCTCAAAAAATAAAACAAAAAACCGAAACAGGTTCATTACAGAACTATCTTTTATTGATTATTGTTTTTAGTATTTTCATGGTGACATTACCGCTATGGGGACAAGGTTTAACCCTCGGTACACGTGAACTTTCAAGTGCCCCACTCACAGCCATTGTCTTGTGGTTACTACTCTTTACTGCATGTTGGATGATGCTGTGGTTCCATCATGAACGCATTAAAGCGGTCTTAATTAGTGGTGCAATTGGCTTAGTTGTAACCATGGTCTTTATTCTACTTTCTGCTCCCGATTTGGCACTAACTCAAATCACTGTAGATGTCGTGACCACTGTACTGTTATTGATGAGTTTATCATTACTGCCTCAACTTACGCCTTATGAATCGAGTCGTACCCGTCGTTGGCGTGATGCAATTATTTCAATTGTGGCAGGTCTAGGGATTGGTTGGATTACATGGCTAATTCTAACCCGTGATCACGATTCAATTTCGTGGTTCTTTGTACAACAAGCACTTCCTCTAGGTGGTGGTTCAAACATTGTCAACGTCATTTTAGTCGATTTCCGTGGTTTCGATACCTTTGGCGAAATTACTGTACTTGGAATCGCAGGCATTGGTGCACTGTGCATGATGGATGGTATGCGAGCACATGGTACAACGATGACTCAAGGTCTAACCTACCGCTTCAACCCATCTCCACTCATGTTTCGTATGACTGCATCTTGGGTGCTACCTATTGCACTTGTTGTTAGTCTACATATTTTCATGCGTGGACATAATTATCCAGGTGGCGGCTTTATTGCAGGGCTCATTACCTCTATGGCACTGGTGATTCAGTACATTGCTTTAGGACAAGACAAAACCGAACAATTGCTCAATGTTAAATCTGGACGTCTGTATGAAGTCTGGATTGGTCTAGGATTACTTATTGCAGGTTTAACAGGTATTGCCGCTTGGTTATGGGCACGTCCATTCCTCACCAGTGCACACATTTATGTTAAAACTGACATTTTTGGAAAATTCCATTTGGCATCTGCCGCAGGTTTCGATCTGGGTGTTTATGTCACGGTTGTCGGTGCAACCATGTTACTCATTTCTGTACTCAGTGATGCACGCAACTCAAGTATGTCCGGTCCGGTCTTTAAGGAGTAATCATGATTAGTTTAGAATTTTTACTCGCTTCCGCAATTGGTTTACTTGTGACAACAGGTGTTTATCTTGTATTGCGTGCTCGTACCTTCCCTGTAGTTTTAGGACTTGCGATGATTGGCTATGCAGTCAATTTATTTCTTTTTGCGATGGGTCGCTTACAAGAAAATGCACCTGCAATTTTAGTTGAAACTGAAAAAGTGACAGATCCTTTACCTCAAGCACTTGTGTTAACTGCAATTGTAATTGGCTTTGCAACTACTGCATTCATTGTTCAATTGGCACTGCGTAGCCGTTATGAGTCAGGTACAGATCATGTTGACTCTAAAGAGGAGCCGAATACTTTTGATCCGCGTGAGGATGAGCCTTAATGAATATGTTGATTGATTTTTGGCACACTCATACCCCTATTTTGAGTATTCTCATTCCTGCATTTACAGCCTTTGCCTTAGTTCTACTTGGCAATCCAGGTTCAGGAACTTTAGCACAAGATTGGCGACAACCTTGGCGTCGTGGAATCAGTTTAATCTCAGCAATTTTGGGACTTGCAACAGCAATCAGCTATCTAATACAAGCAAGCTCAGGGCAAATCTTTATTTACGAACTAAGTGAATGGACTGCGCCTTTCGGAATTATTCTAGTTCTAGATCAACTCTCTGCTTTAATGCTTGTACTGACCTACAGCCTTGCACTACCCATCCTTTGGTTTGCAAGTAAAGAGTGGGATGAACGTGGACGTTATTTCCATGCAATGTCCCATTTCTTATTAATGGGACTGTGTGGTGCATTCCTCACAGGTGATTTATTTAACCTCTTTGTCTTCTTTGAAGTTTTATTAATGGCATCTTATGTTTTGCTCCTTCATGGGCAAGGCAAAGCACGCTTTCAATTGGGTATTCACTACGTCACCATCAACCTACTTGCATCTGCACTATTCCTCATTGGCTTAGGCATGATCTATGGCAGTGTCGGCAGCCTCAATATGGCAGATGTTGGACGTATATTGCCAACCCTACCCAATGATCAACATCGCCTTGCTACAGCAGGTGGCTTATTGCTCTTTGTCGTATTCGGCATTAAAGCTGCAATGCTTCCTGTCGGCTTTTGGTTGCCAAAAACCTATGCGGTGGCAGCAACACCTGTGGCTGCTCTCTTTACCATTATGACCAAAGTTGGTATTTATGCCATCTTACGTGTCAATGGTACGGTATTTAATGATGAGCTCGGGCAAAGTATTTTAAGTCATACCTTGTTGATTATTGGTTTAATCACTTCACTCTATGGTGTGATTGGAGCGATAGGTGTCGATCGTTTACGTCGTTTTGTCGGCTTTATGATTTTATCCTCTATTGGAACGATTCTCGTTGCATTCTCAATGATGAATGAAGCCGCATGGAGTGCAGGTCTCTATTATCTCGTACATAGCACAATCATTGCAGCATCATTTTATTTGCTCTGTGGATGGATTACCTCACAACGTGGTGTACTCAAAGATCATCTCAAAATTGCTCCTAAAATGAAGCAAGACAAGATTATTGCTGCAAGCTTCTTCCTTATTGCTTTAATGATGGCAGGACTTCCGCCATTCAGCGGCTTCTTAGGTAAAGTTCTCATTTTACAAGCAACTGCAAATTTTGCTTATCAAGGTTGGGTTATTGGTATTGTACTCTTGGTAAGTTTACTCAGTATTCTTGCTTTTACTCGGGTTGGCTTTGTCTTATTTTGGCGAGCAACTTCACCAGAAAATAATCCAGCAGAACAAGCCTATGCCGATTATCAAAATTTGCCAAATCAAGCGCCCGTTCGTAATGATTGGACTATCTATCTACTGCTCAGTGGCTTAATTTTATATGTCGCTTGTGCAGCACCAATTTTAAAATATACTGAACAGACTGCACAGCAAATTACGAAAGCGGGCCACTATCAACAACTTATTTTGAAATCTGATGAACATCAAAAGATCATTAGTGTTCAACCTTTTGATCCAAAATATATTCCAGAAACTAAAGACGGTGGTGAAGTTGCTGATCCAAATGCTCACTATATTCCATACAGTATTTCAAAAAATACGCTGAATGGTGAACATATTTCAGAATATAAACAGCAGCAGATTCAGCAACAACAAGCCGAACAACGCAAAGATCATGATCAACCTCAACTTAAGCCGATGGAGCAGTAAATGAAACAAAAACTTTCTTTCATTGATCGCGTCATTCCTCATCCATTTGTATCGGTACTGGTTGGTCTATCTTGGTTAATGCTTGGACATAGCTTTGAAGCCTTTGATATTTTTATGGCAATAATGCTCGGCTTAATTATTCCTAAAATTGTACAACCATTTATTGTTCGTACGCCTAATATTCACTGGAAACCTGCCATTCATTTAGTTTTTGTCGTACTTTGGGACATCATTTTGTCCAATATTCGTGTTGCAAAACAAGTGCTTGGTCCAAAAAAAAACTTACACCCAAAATGGTTCCGTGTGCCTTTAGACACCGATCATGAGCATGTTAATGCACTTCTTGCAATGATCATTACGACCACACCAGGAACAGTAAGTGCGGGTATTGATCAAGAACGTGGCGATATTTTAGTTCATGCGCTTAGTTGTGATGATATTGATGCTGAAATTGAAGCCATTAAACTACGCTATGAACTTCCATTGATTGAAATTTTTAACGTCAAGGAAGGAGAAGAACAATTATGATATTTCTACCTTATGTACTTGGTATTTGCATCAGTATGATCACGATTTCGATGCTTCTCTGCCTGATTCGACTTGTGATGGGACCTTCAATCGTGGATCGCTTGCTTGCACTCGACACCCTATTTTTAAATGCAACCTGCTTGGTGATTATTCTCGGAATTTATTGGACAAGTACCAATATGTTTGAAGGTGCTTTATTGGTAGCCATGCTTGGTTTTGTATCAACCGCAGCGTTAGCACGTTATTTCACTACTGGTCATGTCGTTGACTAATCAGGAATAAATGGAGAACTTTATGCAACTTGCTATGGAAATTATCGTTTCATTTTTTCTAATTACAGGTTCATTTTTCACCTTGGTTGGTGGCATAGGTATGGTTAAACTTCCCGATTTATTCATGCGTCTACATGCACCGACTAAAGCTAGTACATTGGGATTAGGGAGTTTTCTCATTGCAGGAATGATTTATTCGGCTTATAACAGCCGTTTCGGCTTTGCAGAATTACTCATCACCCTACTCGCTTTTATTACCGCACCTGTATCTGCAAACTTAATTGCACAAGCCGCAATTCATTTACGCTTACGTTCAACTTCAGGCGATGTACCAGAAACACTAGAACGAGCATTGCCATGGCAACGTCAAAAGACCATTAAACATTTTAAAGATGATCACCTTTAAAAATATAGCCCTAACAACACCCAAGATCATTGTTTTTATAATGAGATTCGCTTGTACTTCACCCTCAACTGAAAGTATAAGTGAATTATCCATCAGCAAATTTCTGAGAAAAAAATGTATACAGGTATTGTGCAAGGCTTAGAAAAAGTGAATGACATTCAGCAAGGCAATCACTTTACAACACTTTTTATTTCAAATAAAAATAACTTTTTCAGTGATGTTTTTATTGGCGCAAGTGTTGCAATAGAAGGTGTATGTCTCACTGCAACAGGATTTGATCAAAAACTCAATCAAGTATCATTCGATGTTGCTCAAATCTCAAATACTTTAACAACCTTACAATTTTTACAAATTGGAAATGCCGTCAATATTGAGCGTTCAATCAAAGCGGGTATGGAAAATGGCGGACATAACTTATTTGGTCATATCGAAGGAATGGCAACCATCAAAAATGCCGTACATAACGGTGAAACCTTACATCTCGATATTATTATTCCAGATGGCAATATTAAATACTTCTTCAAAAAAGGTTTTATTGGCTTACAAGGGTGTAGCCTAACAGTAAATCGAGTTGACAGAGAAAGCCATGAAATTTCAGTCGATTTAATTCCTGAAACTTTACGCTTAACAACATTTAAATCTGTAAAAGCAGGTGACAAACTTAACTATGAAATTGATCAAATGACTCGAACAATGGTCGATACTCTAGAGAGTATTCATGCACGTTAACCGTAAAATTTCTGAACTTAATAAAATCACAAAGCCAATTTTAATGATTTGTTTTGTTCTTATTTGAAAAAGTAACAATATCAACTAAAAATTGGGGCATGGACATCCTCTTGAAAACTTTCCATGCCATACTCATCGGCAAGTTTTGTCTTCCAATATTCCACAATTTTACTGTAATCAATTTCATCAGGGTGAAAACCTTCTTTATAATAAGATAGGTACTCAGGGATTAAAGAGATCATCATTTTTGACAGCATATAAATGCCGTAAAGATTTTGAGGTACTTTAGGTACGCTCTTCTTCCAATCCTGCATAAATAAACGTGTCGCAGAATAAAAAGTTAAACTTGCAAAACCTGTCGTCACATTACGCATGACAGAACGACGGACTTTGTCATCTTTATACAGGGTTTGATAGACATCAAAAGCAACCGCACGATGCTCAATTTCTTCAATCGCATGCCAAACCCAAAGTTTGATCGCATCATCATCTAAAGTACTCAGTACCTCAGGATGACGTAAAATATAACCACCAAGAAGTGCCGTAAAATGTTCAAAAGCGGCTGTCACTGCCAATTGATACTTTGGTGGCACACTTTTAATAAGTGCATCACGGCGCCCGAGCCATGCCTGAAAACTATCTAAGTTATAGTCATCTCTGCGCCATGCATCATTAAATTCAGCATGTGCTTTAGAATGCATCGCCTCTTGACCAATAAATGCGGCAATTTGTGCTTGTAGTTTTTCATCAGTAATCTTGTCACGTACATTTCGTACGCTATGTACAAAAAACTGCTCACCGATAGGGAAAGTCGATGACAGTGCTGTCAACAAATGTGACATCACAGGTGAGTTTGCAAAAAAATGTCTACGAATGGCTTTGGGGTTAAAACTCGGTTTACGGACTTTAATACCAATAGCCTTAGGACGATTTAAATATGTTTTTTTTTCTTCCGCCGCTATAACTGTTGACATAAGAATAATCCTACTTTTGTCTGAATTAATCCATATTGGCAGAAAACATAAATTTGTATATTGCTAAAAAAACCATCAATTGACTAAAAATACCAATCTGGCAGAAAGGTCAAATAAGACATAAAAACCAAAAATATAGTTATTAATTTTTAACATTAAAAATCAACTATATATATCAAAATAAAACACAATTATTAACATCTTATTATGTCAATCATTTACATTTATTCCTATAAAAAACGCCTACATAAAATGTAGGCGTTGAAAATGGGTCTCTAAATTTTTAACGTGCTCAATCCATCTTATACATCCAGGTAATCTAGAATACCTTCTGCTGCTTCACGACCTTCCCAAATTGCTGTGACAACAAGGTCAGAACCACGAACCATATCACCACCCGCAAAAATTTTCGGGTTTGATGTTTGGAATTTATACTGTTGTTTTTCAGCTGCAAGTACGCGCCCTGAACCATCTAAACCAATATTTACATCTGCAAACCAATCAGCAGGACTTGTACGGAAACCAAATGCCAATAAGACTGAATCTGCAGGTAAAATTTCTTCAGATCCAGGAATTGGCTCAGGACTACGGCGACCACGAATATCAGGTTGACTCAATTGAGTTGTCACAAACTTAACGCCTGTCACTTTGCCATTTTCACCGACAATTTCAATTGGTTGACGATTAAATTGAAATTCAACGCCTTCTTCACGTGCATTCTTCACTTCACGACGTGAACCAGGCATATTCTCTTCATCACGGCGATAAGCACATGTTACAGACTCAGCACCCTGACGGATTGAAGTACGGTTACAGTCCATTGCAGTATCACCACCGCCAAGAACGATCACCTTTTTACCTTCAACACTAATATATTCCGATGGATCTTTTTCCCAACCTTGCGTACGGTTAACATTCGCAATGAGGAAATCAAGCGCATCTACTACGCCATCAAGATCCTCACCTGCAAAACCACCTTTCATGTAGGTATATGTTCCCATACCCATGAACACAGCATCATAATCTGCAAGAAGTTGGTCAATGGTGATATCTGTACCAATTTCAACATTCAAACGGAATTCAACGCCCATACCTGTGAAAATTTCACGGCGACGTTTCATTACGTCTTTTTCCATTTTGAATTCAGGAATACCAAAAGTCAGCAAGCCACCGATTTCAGGGCGTTTATCAAATACAACAGGCTTCACACCATTACGCACAAGAATATCTGCACAACCTAAACCTGCAGGACCTGCACCAATGATCGCCACTTTTTTGTCTGTCCATTTCACATTGGACATATCTGGACGCCAACCTAAAGCAAAGGCTGTATCATTAATATATTTTTCAGCATTACCAATGGTAACGGCGCCAAAACCATCATTTAGGGTACAAGCACCTTCACATAAACGGTCTTGTGGACATACACGACCACACACTTCAGGCAAAGTATTAGTTTGATGGCACAGTTCCGCTGCTTGGAAAATACGACCTTCCGCAATCAACTTTAACCAATTTGGAATGTAGTTATGTACTGGACATTTCCATTCACAGTAAGGATTACCACAACCTAAACAACGGTGGGTCTGATTTGCCGCCACTTCTGCTGTAAAAGGCTTATAAATTTCCACAAACTCTGCTTTGCGGACATCAATATCTTTTTTTTCTGGATCTTGGCGTGCTACATCCAAAAATTGAAAGTCATTATTCAGGCGTTCAGCCATGTCTCTCTCCGTGGGTTGGATATGGATAACTTCATATACCTGTGTATATCTGCAAAGTTACCCACACCTACCTAAAATATGAGTAGTGGAATTATTGTGGATCGGCTTGAGTTGTTTTCAAAAGCGTTTGTAAATTAGCTGCTTTTGGTTTCACGAGCCAGAATTTACGACTATAGAAATCAAACTCATTGCGGATCTTATACGCCCAAGCACTACCTGTTTCTGCAATATGTTCATCTAAAATACGAAGTAAGAACTCTTGATGTTCTTCCATCGGCTCTGTTGAAATACGGTTCAATTCAATCAATTCGTGATTATAGTAATCTACGAAGTCATTATCTAAGTCAAGTACATAAGCAAAACCACCCGTCATACCTGCACCGAAGTTATGTCCAACTTTACCGAGTACAGTCACAATACCGCCTGTCATGTATTCACAACAATGGTCACCTGCACCTTCAATCACCGCAAATGCACCTGAGTTACGTACTGCGAAACGCTCGCCTGCCGTACCTGCTGCAAATAATTTACCGCCTGTTGCACCGTAAAGACAAGTATTACCAATGATTGCTGTTTCTTGTGTTTGGAATGGTGAACCTTTTGGTGGGAAAATCGACACACGACCACCCGCCATACCTTTACCTACATAGTCATTCGCATCGCCTTCAAGACTGATATGCAAACCACCAGCATTCCAAACACCTAAAGACTGTCCTGCTGTACCTTTCAGATTCATTTTTACAGGATGTGCTTCCATGCTCAAGTTACCATAGCGTTTGGCAATTTCACCTGAAATACGTGCGCCAATTGAACGGTCACAGTTTACGGTTGTGAAGTGATATTCACCGCCAGTACCAGCGTCAATTGCAGGAAGCATCTCTGCAATCATTTTCTCAGCCAATACACCTTTATCAAATGGTGCATTACCTTGAACTTCGCAATATTGTGCTTTACCTTCCGCAGATGGATGTGATGTTAACAATGCACTTAAATCGAGATGTGCATGTTTTTCAGTTTCACCCGGTAACATTTCAAGCAGATCAGTACGACCAATCAAGTCTTTCAATGATGCAACACCCAATGCTGCTAACCATTCACGTGTTTCTTCTGCAATGAAGTGGAAGAAATTGATCAGCATTTCAGGTTCACCGATATAGTGTTCTTGACGTAAATGATCTTGTTGAGTCGCAACACCTGTCGCACAGTTATTTAAATGGCAAATACGCAAGTATTTACAACCTAAAGCAATCATTGGTGTCGAACCGAAACCGAAGCTTTCAGCACCCAAAATCGCAGCTTTAACCACATCCAAACCTGTTTTTAAACCACCATCGGTTTGTACACGAACTTTGCCACGTAAATCATTCACACGAAGCGCTTGGTGCGCTTCTGCAAGACCCAATTCCCAAGGTGAACCTGCATGGTGAATTGAAGACAATGGTGAAGCAGCTGTACCACCGTCATAACCTGAAATGGTAATGAAGTCGGCATAGGCTTTCGCAACACCAGCCGCAATTGTACCTACGCCTGGCTCTGAAACTAATTTTACAGAAACCATTGCATCAGGATTGACCTGCTTCAAGTCAAAGATCAATTGTGATAAATCTTCGATTGAGTAAATATCATGGTGTGGTGGAGGTGAAATCAAGGTCACACCTGGTACTGAGTAACGTAAACGTGCAATTAAGCCATTCACTTTACCACCCGGTAACTGACCACCTTCACCTGGTTTTGCACCTTGTGCCACTTTAATCTGTAAAACTTCTGCAGATCTTAAGTAAGCAGGCGTTACACCAAAGCGACCCGATGCAATTTGTTTGATTTTCGAGTTACGAATTGTGCCGTAACGTGCTGGATCTTCACCACCCTCACCAGAGTTTGAACGACCACCAATGGTGTTCATGGCAATGGCAATGGCTTCATGCGCTTCGGGTGACAATGCACCTAATGACATACCTGCAGAGTCAAAACGTGGCAAAATTTCTGAAACCGCTTCAACTGCTTCTAAAGGAATGGAATTTTCAGTTTTTAGTTTCAATAAATCACGAATCGTAGCAATCGGACGTGTATTGACAAGCTCTGCGTATTCTTTAAAGTCCGCATAATTACCTGAACGCACAGATTTATGTAATGCATTGATCACATCAGGGTTGAATGCGTGGTATTCCTTGTCGAATACAAATTTTAGTAAACCACCTTGCTCAATTGGCTTACGTGCTTTCCACGCCAAATCTGCCAATTTTTTCAAATCGTTTTCAAGGTCTGTAAATGTCGCACCTTTAATACGGCTTGGTACGCCTGTAAAGCATTTTGCAACCACTTCATCAGACAAACCGACAGCTTCAAACAACTGACCGCCACGATACGATGCAACCGTTGAAATCCCCATTTTAGAGAGAACTTTCAATAAGCCTTTTTCAATCCCTTTACGGAAGTTCGCTTGTGCATGAATTGGATCACCCAACAACTCACCTTTAGCAATCAAATCATTGATCACGTCATACGCAAGATATGGATAAATTGCAGTTGCACCAAAACCTAAGATCACTGCAAATTGATGCGCATCTCGTGCAAGTGCAGTCTCAACGACAATATTGGCATCGGTACGCAAACCGACCTTCATTAAATGATGATGAATTGCACCTGTGACCATTGCTGAGTTTGCAGGTAAATAACCTTGACGAATTTTACGATCTGAAATGACCAACAATGTTTTGCCATCACGAATCGCTTGTGCCGCTTCTTCACAAATACGTGCAATTGCAGCTTCAAGACCTTCAGTTTCCGCATAGTTCAAATCGATATCGGCAATTTCATAACCTTTACGACCCAATGTACGAATTTGGTGCATTTTAGAGTTTGAAAGTACAGGACTTGAAACAATTAAACGATCCGCATGTTCAGGACCTTGTTCAAAAACATTTTGCTCCCGACCAAAACACGTTTCCAATGACATTACGATAGATTCACGCAATGGATCGATTGGTGGGTTTGTCACTTGGGCAAATTGTTGACGGAAATAATCACTCACATGACGTACTTGGCGAGACAATACTGCCATTGGCGTATCATCACCCATTGAACCAACAGCCTCCTGACCGCTTTCAGCGATTGGGCGAAGCAATTGATCACGCTCTTCAAAAGTTACCAAGAACATTTTTTGTGCGGCCTTAAGGTCATCACCTTTTAAGCCTTGTTCACATAAATATTCTTCTAACTCAGGGCTACCTTGGATACGCACAGAATTTTCACGTAACCATTGACGATATGGGCGCATTTTTTTCAGGTGATTGCTGACATCTTTGGTGTCGAGCATTTTTCCTGTATGGGTATCGATCACGAGAATTTGACCTGGACCTACACGACCTTTCGAAATCACGTCTTCAGGCTTATAACCCCATACACCAATTTCCGATGCAAGTGTGATGTAACCATTTTTGGTAATCACCCAACGTGCAGGACGTAAGCCATTACGGTCAAGCATACAAATGGCATGACGACCATCTTGAATCACTAAACCTGCAGGACCATCCCATGCTTCCATATGTTTAGAGTTAAACTCATAGAATGCACGTAAATCTGCATCAAGCGTTTCAACGTTCTGCCAAGCAGGTGGAATTAACATGCGTAGCGCACGGAACAAGTCCATACCGCCACCGACTAAGATTTCAAGCATATTATCCATGCTTGAAGAATCCGAACCTGTACGGTTAACGATTGGATCTAAATCGGTAAGACCTGGTAATAATGGATTTTCAAATTTTGGTGTACGTGCAACAGCCCAATTACGGTTCGCTGTAATCGTATTAATTTCACCATTGTGCGCCAAATAACGAAATGGCTGAGCCAATGGCCAACGTGGCAATGTGTTAGTCGAGAAACGTTGATGAAATACCACAATATGTGATTCTAAACGTGGATCAGCTAAATCTGTATAGAAGTCTGCAATCGCTTCAGGCAACATCAAACCCTTATAGCTAATTACAGTTGAACATAAAGTCGTGACATAAAATGATGAATCTTGACTTAACTTTTGTTCAGCACGACGACGTGCCATAAACAATTTACGGTTAAACTCAACTTCAGTTACACCCATTGGGCAGTTAACAATAATCTGTTCAAATGCAGGCATAGACTGTAAAGCTATACGACCTAAAATATCAACATTGGTCGGAATCACACGCCATGCAATCACACGGCAACCTTCATCTTCAATTTCTTTGGTTAATACTTGTTTTGCATACGCTGCAATTGCAGGGTCAAGACTTAAAAATACACTACCGACGGCAAATACTTCACTCAGTGTAATGTCACTTAAGCGTTTTGCTTCTTCACGGAAAAATTGCTTTGGCATTGCCAAAAGTAAACCACAACCATCACCAGTTTTGCCATCTGCGGCAATACCACCACGGTGGGTCATACAACTTAAACTATGAATCGCGGTCTTGACTAAGTCATGGCTTGCATCACCCTGCATATGGGCGATTAAACCGAAACCACAGTTATCTTTAAACTCATCAGGTTGATATAAACCTTGAGCGGGAGCTACAGAATTAGGCGATGGCATGTGCATAGCGTACCCTTCTTTTCAACATGGGCCCTATCGGGCAAAAAACAAACGAATTATAACTTTGCGATTTTTATGGAACATTTCAATTTAGCCGACATCGGTCATTTTAACGTCATTGTATAACCCGCTACTTATGCTTTTGTAACAAACCTTTTACGAATGGTTTTGCACTTTTTTAAAGCGATATAGCGGATTAAAATCGCACACTAATTGGATCGTTTCGCGCCAAAACAGGGACAATTAACTCAATTAGTGCACCAATAAAGCAAAATATATGCCAATTATTATAAGAACTCACCCAAGCCCTAAAATACACTTTATTTTAATGATAACTTTAAGTGTTGCTCTATTTTAAGTCTATAAAATGCACCATTTACGTGCAATAAATATTTAAAAAAAATTAACCGCTCCATTTTAGAACTTTTTAGTTAAATGGATCACTCATTTCTTGTGTGGCTACTTTTTTCTCTACAGGTAATTGTTCTTTTGGCTTGGGTTTCGGCTGTTCAACCGCTGAATGTGACTGCTCTACCCCAATCACATTACCACTTTGATCTTTGCGTGTAATCGTCGTTTTTGTCGTTGGCACACCTGTTGTTGTCGATGAGCCACTTGTTGAACCTGATGGTAGCGTTACTGGTTTAGGTCGTACAATCAGTGTCTCATCAATAATTGGAATAGGTGCAGATTTCAACTTCACTTCATATAGTTTATTGCCACCTTGTGTTTCATCAAAACCCAAGTCATTCACTAAATCTGTATACTGCCCCAACTTAATCACTTTAGGCTTTACAGATGCAGGTAAACCCAATTGTAATTGTTGTAGTTGTGTATTGGCTTCAGCCTCAGTTTTAAATACACCGTAGTTAGCAACATATTGCTCAGCTTGATTGTCACCACTTAAACGAAAATAGAAAAGATTCTTTCTATCTGCCTGTTTACGAATAAAACCTGAAATCACATCTTCTTCATTGGCTTTAAACAATTCAATACTAAAATTTTTCTTATTGTCTTGAATAAATTTCGTGCCACGAAATTCAACGGTATGATCACCAGATACAACCACACGTGTCGTCATTTCTAGCGGACGGACTTCATCTTGCAAACTTCCCAAATGAATACTCGCTGCCACTTTTTCAGGCTGAATTTGCACTTGAGTATCTTCAATTGGACGATCCATCTCAACCAACTGATCTGTATCTGTGACAACCCAAAAAATAAAGGCAGTCAATAGACAAGCTAAACCACTGATCAGCCAAATATATTGCCGAATACTTTCCCAGTGAATACGCTTTGTTGCCATGTGAATGCCTTAATTTATTCAGTGTTGATTTGCAAGAATCGCTTGCTTCATCTGCTCTACATCAAACTCACGCGTAATAATTGCCCGCCCCAATTGCTTCATTAAAACTAAGCGCAATTGACCATCAAGCACTTTTTTATCGTGTGCCATATATGCAAGGAATTCATCTAGCGGAATCTGCGGACATGCTACAGGTAAATGTGCACGTTGAATGATATTTTTTGTACGCTCCAAATCAGCTTGACTGATCCAGCCCATACGATGTGACAAATCTGCTGCCATTACCATACCAGTTGCAACAGCTTCGCCATGCAACCATACGCCATAGCCCAAATAAGATTCAATCGCATGACCAAAGGTATGACCTAGATTGAGTAAAGCACGTTCACCTTGTTCTTTTTCGTCATTTGCAACAATGCGAGCTTTATGAGCACATGAACGATAAACTGCTTCAGCAAGTAAATCTGCATCACGCCCAACCAAAGCATCCATATGCACTTCAAGCCAAGCGAGAAATTCAATATCACCTAATAATGCATATTTAATCACTTCTGCCAGACCTGCAGAAAGCTCACGATCAGGCAAAGTGCTTAACTGTGCCATATCAGCAAGAACCACTTGAGGTTGTTGAAAAGCACCAATCATGTTTTTACCCAAAGGATGATTGATTCCTGTTTTCCCACCAACACTGGAATCGACCTGAGAAAGCAAAGTCGTTGGCACCTGAATAAAATATACGCCACGCTGAAAACATGCCGATGCAAAGCCCGACATATCACCAATCACACCACCACCTAAAGCCAATACGGTACAATCACGGTTAAAACCCGCTTCAAGCAAAGCATCAAAAATTAAATTAAGATGCTCAATATCTTTGAATTTTTCACCATCAGGTAAAATACAAGTTTTAACTGTTTTACCTAATTGCTCAATAGCAGATACATAATGTGATAAATATAATGGCTCAACTGTCGTATTACTCACAATCATCACTTGTTTACCAAGAATATATGGCCCAAGGAGCTGTTGTGGGTCTAAATGACTACCAATAAAAATAGGATAACGGCGTTCGCCAAGTTCAACATATAACGTTTGCATGATGTAAGCCACTAAAGAGTATCAGTCAATTCTTTGGAAATAATCAGTTGGAGAATACTTTGCGCCAAATCACGCGCTGCTCCCTGATTAGTTTCAATAATATAATGCGCAACTTCTCGATAAAATGGATCTCTAAGCTGTAATAAGTCTTTTAATTTTTGCTCAGGATTTTCGACTTGCAATAATGGTCTATTCTTATCACGATAAGTGCGCTGTAATTGAAGCTCTACAGGCGTATAAAGATAAATAACAATTCCGCGTTGATGCAGATATTCGCGGTTTTCAGGCTGCGTTACAGCACCACCACCCGTTGCAACAACCAAATTATTTTTCGATGTCAGCTCATCAATGACTGCTGTTTCCCTGAACCTAAAACCAGGTTCACCCTCTTTTTCAAATATCCACGGGATGGTCGCCCCAGTTTTACGCTCAATTTCATGATCACTGTCTAGAAAATCACGATCAAGTAAATCTGCCAAATGACGACCAACGGTAGTTTTCCCGGCTCCCATGGGCCCTACCAAATAAATATTCGGTAGGGTGTTAAACTCTTTGCTTGGCAAGGAGTCACCTATTGAATTGCTTTCATTGAAAGTATATTAATGATTTCTGGTTTGACTGTCATTAACAATTCTTGGTGTAACAAAGATTAATAGCTCACGCTTATTCTCTGTTTTTGCATCTTTACGGAACAAACGACCTACGTAAGGAATATCCCCAAGGAATGGAACTTTGGTTTGTGTTTTCGAATTTTGCTGTTCAAAAATTCCACCTAAAACCACCGTTTCACCATTATCAACAAGTACATTGGTTGTAATTTCATTTTTATTTAAAATGATTTCACCATTCGGCGCTGTTCCTGCTGGCGAGTCACTAGTAATCAGCAAGTCCATCTGCACCTTACCATCTGGTGTAATACTTGGCGTCACATCTAAACTCAACAATGCGTCTTTAAACTCAGTTGTTGCTGTTGCAGCACCACCTGCTGTCGAGGTTGTTTGATATGGGATTTGTTGACCTGATGATACTTTGGCTTTCTGCTTATCTGCAGTCAAAACTTTTGGTGTCGAAATGACTTCACCATAACCATCGGCTTGTAATGCCGATAACTCAAGATCCAACATGAAATCTGACAAACTAATCAGACCAAATGCAATTTTACTTGCACCCGCACCTGTTACACCTAAATCCACATTTAAATTATCTGGACGTGTAATGGTATATTTACCATCATCATCAGGTGTTTTTAAGTCCCAAAGTGTCGTGTCGCTACCACCAACAAGTAAATCATTATTTTTTGTAATACCTTGAGATAAAATGCCCCACTTGACTCCCATTTCCTTGGTAAAGTCTGTCGTTGCACGCACAATTCTTGCCTCAATCATGACCTGCTTCACAGATACATCAAGTAAATCAATCATTTTTCTGACTTTATCAATATTTTGTGAAGTGTCATTTATAATTAGAGTGTTGGTTCGTGTATCTGCAACGACACTACCACGAGAACTTAATAAACTTTCGAGCGCAAGATTGTCTGCATTGTTATTACCATTATTATTGCCAGCATTTTTCCCATTACGAGAATCCTGCAATAATTTCAATACATCTGCAACTTTTGCATAACTCAACTGAATATACTCAGTTTGAATTGGCGCAAGTTTAATGCTTTGTGCAATTGCTTTCGCTTCCTCATCCTCAGATTTAATTAATTCTGCAACAGGTGCAATCCAAATCACGCTACCATTACGACGTTTATCTAAATTTTTCGTTTTGAGAATAATATCAAGCGCTTGATCCCAAGGAACATCTTTTAATCGTAAAGTAATATTGCCCTGTACCGTATCTGCAGCAACCATATTGATTCCCGTAAAGTCTGCAAGCAACTGTAGAACTCGACGTACTTCAATATCTTGGAAATCAAGAGAGATTTTTTTACCTGTATAGTTATTTGGAGATTGTAAGCTTTGCGGACTTTTCTTCTCTTCAGGACGTTTTAAGCTCACAGTCAGTTTATTTTCCGCCTGATAAGCCATGTACTCATAGCTACCCGATGATTGAATAGTAATGACACCATTTGCACCATCATTATAAGCATCGATTACAGATACCGGCGTTGCAAAATCATTGACATTCATACGGCGAATCAGATGTGCAGGAATACGATTTCCTAACAAGCGAACAACGACTTTACTGCCTTGTTGCTGGACATCTACAGGTGTATTTGCTCCTAATAAGCTAATGCCCACCTGCCCCTCACCAGCTTTGCCACGTTGAAAACCAATATCAGCAATGCCCTGTTGTTGTGACACAGCACTTGGTCCAAGTTCAGGCAAGGCTGTATTGCTACCGACTTGAGCTGAATTATTGACTTTTAAAATAAAGGTATTGCCTTCAACACGCGTTGTAAATGCACTTTTATTATTTAAATTAACCGTTAACCGTGCGCGCTTCTCATCTGAAGTGACATCAACAGAGCTTGCTTCATTGGTCGCAACAGGCACATTCGTTTGATTTAAAGTTTGTTTCGCATCGTTAAAGTCAAGAACCAATCGAGATGGATTCTCCAATTCATAGGCTTGTGGCTGTGGTGGCAAGCCATTAAACATCACACGAATTTCCGTCCCTTGACCAGGAACCTGCATTGGCACAACATTAGTCATGGTGATTTGTGCAGATGCAACTTGCATGATTGCCATTGATACCGCCGCCATTGAAAACTGACGAAGACTGCTATTCATAAATGTGCCATCCCCAACGAATAAATTTTTTACACTATTTTTCATTTTTATTCCTTAATCTAATCTCAATCTGCAGGCCCAAGAAGTACAAGACTCCGCGGTCTTTCGATATAACCATCCCTGCCATCTGGTACAATTTCAAGTAAATCAATACGTGTTGGCGTAATATCAACAATACGTCCTTGATTCATCCCCATATAGCTACCACGTTGTACACGTTCAACTTCACCATCTGGCGTTTGAATCAATGCTATGATCTGACCTGTTACACCCTTCATGCTACCCTTCATATTCAATGATTCAATCGCATAACTTTCAAGGGGTTGTGGTGGACGTGAGAAGTTTGGATAAACACGCTTACCTGACATGATTTTCAATTCATTGGCAAGTGAATTTGGTAAAACCGGACTGCGCAATTGTTGAGCACTATAGTTAAAACTTGCAATCGGCTCAAAAACTGGTGCTGGTTCAATCGGTAAAGGCTCTTGGCTACGAATATCTGCCATTGCTTGAGTCACTGCATCCATACGTGAATCACAGCCTGATAAAATCAATCCTATCGCAAGACCGCAGGCAATTTTAATTGTTCTCATTATTGTTGCCCTCCTGGCTGAACCGCAGGTGCTTGACTAGAGCCTGCATTATCATCCGTACCAATATAACGGTATGTCTTTGCATTCAACGTATAGTCAACCAATGGAATATCTGATTTTTTATCTGATGGTGGCGCAGCCGTCACGGTAAAGTCGTGCATAGTCACAATACGTGGTAATGCTGCAATACTGCTGACAAAATTACCAAATGAGTGGTAATCACCTGTTGCTTGAATTGAAATAGGCTGTTCAATAAAGAACTCTTGTTTTACTTCATTTTCAAGACGAATATTTTTAAATTTAAGCCCTGAACCCACGCCAGCAACGTTAATATCTTCAACTAATCCTGGTATTTCAGTTTCTTTCGGCAATTGTTGCAATTGTTGCGTAAAATTGGCTTCCATTTGCTGTAACTGCGTTTGAAGCTGCTGTAAGTTACGTAATTTAGAATCTTTTTCCTTAAACTCATTCAGCAAAGTTTGCTCTTGGTTACGCGCACCATCAATCGACTCTAACTTCGATTTGATTGCCAAGAAATACCCCAATGCGCAAACAACAAAGAATAAAAATATCCAACAGGTAATTTTGACGGACCAAGGCCAACTACCAAAATTATTCATATCAAGTGTATTAAATTGTTGAAAGAATTTTTCAACTGTCATTTTTTTCTTTTTTGGTCCATCTTTATCTAGAGACACTTCATTTAATTCATCACGACTCATTGTGCACCTCCCGCATTCGCTGTTGTTGCAACCGCAGCACTTGCACCCTGATCTGCATCAGCTTGAGTCCCAGCTTCACCAAGATCAGCAGTAACAACAAAACTTCCATAAGTTTCTTCAACTCGTGGAACAATTGAACTTGTGTCTTTATTTTTATTTTCTTCTGCTGCTAGGAATGAATTCATAAATGCATTTCTAAACCATGGTGATGCTTCCATACCACGAAGTAATTCAGCTACTGTATTTGGACTTTCTGCACGCCCTTCGATCGTAAACTTATCACCTGTACGATTGAACTTTGTAATATACATACTTGATGGCACAACACGTACCAATTCATCAATTAAATGAACTGTGACAGGTCGCTGACTTTCAAGTCCTTGAATCAGTTTCATGCGCTCAATAATGGCATTACGACGTTCTTGCATACCATCCAATGTTTTTAATTGGCTATCAAGCGTTTGATTGGTGCTTGTAATTAGCTGATTTGCTTGTTCCTGATCATTGAGTTTATGATCAAAATACAACCAAGCCAACATCACTGCAACCAAACCTAAAATTGCCACCCCAACGCACATTGCAATAAATTGTTTCTTACGCTGTTCTCTCAGCTCATCACGCCAAGGGAGTAAGTTAATCTTTGCCATTAATCAAAACTCCTCAATGCCAAACCGCATGCAACCATTAATGATGGCGCATCATTTTCTATTTTTTTCAGGTCGATCTGTGGTGAGAACCCCATCTGCAAAAATGGATTTGCAACAGTGACTCGATAACCTAGTTTTTGTTGTAATAATTTGGATAAACCAGGAATATTTGCATTCCCCCCTGCCAGCAAAATATGGTCAATCTCGTTAAATTGAGATGATGAGAAAAAGAATTGTAATGAACGTGCTGCTTGTTGTACTACAGCTTCTAAAAATGGATTCAATACTTCAGTTTCATAGTCATCAGGCAATGTACGATCTTTTTTCGCACGCCCTGCTTCATCATATGACAAGCCATAACGGTTCTGCACATCTTGAGTCAGTTGTTTACCACCAAAGACTTGCTCACGCGTATAGATAATTTTCCCATTTTGCATGACAGACAATGTCGTCATGGTATGACCAATATCGAGAATACCGACCATATTTACACCAATAGGCAATGTATCTGAAAACACATCAAATGCACGTTCAAGTGCATAGCTTTCAACATCAGCAATTTTTGGTGTCAAACCTGCAATTTCGATCACTTCGAGTCGAGTATCGATATTTTCTGTGCGTGTTGCGACAAGCAACACGTTGACCCGATTCGGGTTTGCAAGACGATCGGGTAACACTTCAAAATCAAGACTGACTTCATCAAGTGGAAAAGGAATATACTGCTCTGCATCCATACGAATCTGAACTTCACGTTCTTCATCGTTCATATCTGCATCCATCTCAATGACTTTATTAATCACCATTGATGTAGGAACAGCAAGCGCAACATTCTGTGATTGCGGATTTGCAATATTCACCGCGCGCTCTATTGCATCTGCAACAGATTCCGGATTGAGAATGCCTTTTTCAACGACACTCCCTTCCTGTAATGGACTTAATCCATAACTTTCAACCCAATAACGACCGTTTTTAACAGACAGTTCCAATATCTTTACAGAAGTAGAACTAATATCCACCCCTGCTAACCCCTTATTTGGCTTACGATATAGTCTAAGCACGATACAATTCCTATTATTTTTTTATCCCCAACTACATACAAACTAAAATACAGCTGGTCTTAATTTTTTAACAGATACAATATCTCATCTAACAATCCGCCAAATGAAAAGCTATACTGACCGTCAATTAGTTTGCCATTAGCTCTTATTAAAACTTACTTGTTATGAAAAAGCTATCTCGATTAGGTCATATTCACCCATTTTTTTTGCTGATTATTAGTATATTAGTTGCAATTCCAATGGGATTTTACGGCATGTACCTTTACATTGCCCCTTCACTACCTGAAATGAGCTCATTAAAAAAAGCTCCTTTATTGAAGCCATTACAGGTGTATACCTCCGATAATGAGCTAATTGCAGAGTATGGTGGCAAACTTTCGGTACCTGTTGAATACAAACAAATTCCACCAGAATTCATTTATGCATTTTTGGCGGCTGAAGATTCGTCTTTTTTTGAACACAGTGGGATCAGCTTTAAAGGTCTAGGTCGTGCTGTTAGTGAAAGTGTGACGGGGTCAAATGTTCAAACGGGTGGCTCGACCATCACCATGCAGGTAGCTAAAAACTATTATTTATCGCCTGAGCGAACGCTTAAACGTAAGTTAACTGAAGTTTTCCTTGCTCGAAAAATAGAACAAAACCTAAGTAAAGAAGATATTTTATCTTTATATGTCAATAAAATTTTCTTAGGTAAAAATGCTTATGGCATTGCAGCCGCTGCAAAAATTTATTATGACAAAAATCTTGATCAGCTCAGCATTGCCCAAATGGCAATGATTGCGGGTTTACCCAAAGCCCCATCAAAATATAATCCTGTTGCCAATCCTGAACGAGCTTTAGAGCGTCGTAATTGGATTTTGGGACGTATGTTGCAACTCGGTTATCTTAAACAAGAGCAATATCAAAAAGCAGTCGCTGAACCTATTAGTTTAAATATGCCTGACCGTGGCATCACCAATAAATTTCCTTATGTCGGTGAAATGGTTCGCTCAGAGTTAGTCGAAAAATTTGGCGAACAAGCGGTTGACTCTGGCTATAAGGTTTACACAACCATTAACAGCCAACGTCAAACCTATGCCGAAGAATCAGTACAAAAAGGTTTAGAAGACTATGATCGCCGTCACGGTTGGCGTGGTGCAGAGGCACATGACAAACCATTAAAAGACTTCATTCCATTTGCAAATACTTACCCTGCACAAGTTGTCAAAGTTAATAGCAATAGTTTTGATGCTTTGATGCAAGATGGCTCTAAAGTCACTATTCCTTGGTCTGGTATGTCTTGGGCCCGACCATATCGTAATGCCAACAGTGTTGGTGGAGCACCAAGTAATGCATCACAAATTGTTAAAGTAAAAGATATTGTCCGCTTGCGTCCAAACGAAGAAAAAACGGCTTGGTCATTGGTTCAAATTCCAAAAGCCCAAGGACAATTGATTGCAATTAATCCCAACGATGGCTCAATTGAAGCAATTGTTGGTGGTTATAACTTTTATCATTCAAAATTTAACCGTGCGCTACAAGGTTGGCGTCAACCCGGCTCAACCATTAAACCATTCATTTATGCTTTAGCACTTGAACGTGGCATGACTCCTTATAGTATGGTAAATGACAGTCCGATTCGGATTGGAAAATGGTCACCGAGAAACTCAGATGGTCGCTATTTGGGGATGATTCCACTACGTCGTGCATTGTATTTATCTCGTAATACTGTGTCTGTTCGCCTATTACAAAGCGTTGGTGTAGAACGCGCTCGCCAACTACTTATGGATTTTGGTCTACAAGATGATCAAATTCCTCGCAACTTTACGATTGCACTTGGTACACCTCAGGTACTTCCAGTACAAATGGCAACTGGCTACGCAACGATTGCAAATGGTGGTTATCGTGTTCAACCTCACTTTATTAGCCGTATCGAAGATGCGTATGGTAAAGTCATTTACGAAGCGAAACCTGATTATGCATGTATTCCGTGTATCAATGAAAAAGTCACTCAACCTCAAGTAGAAAAAGCCGAAGATTCAATAACCTCGCCTGATGACGAAGTATTTGCGAGTGCTGCTTCTGCTCCAACACCTGAAAGTAAACCTCTAAGCAAAGAGGAACAAGGGAAGTACCGCCAAGCTCAACGTATTCTAAAATCACAATCTGCATTTGATATGGCAAATATCTTACGTGATGTGATCGTACATGGTACTGGTCGTGCCGCATTGAAAATTGGTCGTGATGATATTGGTGGTAAAACAGGGACAACCAACGATGCTAAAGATGCTTGGTTTGCAGGCTTTAATGGCAAGCTCGTGACCATTGCATGGGTTGGATTCGATCAACCATCAACTCTAGGTCGTCGTGAATATGGTGGTATTGCTGCTCTACCTGTATGGACAAACTTTATGGGCAAAGCGCTTAAAGATACACCTTCTGCTTGGGTACGTTTCGACAAAGATGCAAAAGATCCTCTAAGTCGCGAACAACGTAGTACAGAAGAAGATATAATGCTGAATGATGAAGATAAAAAAGATTATCGCGCATCACCACCATTGGCTCGCCCTATTTATCGTCCTGCACCTGTAGCACCAACACGTAATCGTGCGAGTGACTTTGATGATTTACCTGGAGAAAGTGGCAATGCCGATGCTCCATCTGCGCCTCGTTCATCAGAACAAGCGCTTAAACCTAAAAACTCAGCGCCACCTGCAATGAATCAAGGTTCGACTTCAGCAAAACGAGAAAGCGATTCTATGGAAAATTTAATTAATAATGTGCAGTGACCATCTTCCAGTGAGTTACAAAGCATTATGCTAAAAAAAATAGCCATCTTCGGATGGCTATTTTTTATGTCTATTGAATCTGTTGTTTGACTGGATCAACAACTTATTTCTTCTGAAAAATATACATTTGGAAACTCGCTTTGAGTTTCATTTCGGATTGTTGCTCCAATTGCTGACGTTTATCTTGCTTTGCTTTATAGGCATATGGTGTCATTGCAATCAAGTCTTTCAATTGTTGTTGATCTAAAGTAAATTCTGACTCGATCATCGGTTGCTCAATCAATTCAAAATTTTCTTTTAACTGCTCAACAAACTTATGTGGATCATGAGCATTTACTTCATTAAATAGCGCTTCACGCATTGCATACAAGTGTTCAGGTGCAGGCGTAACCACCATCAAATAACCTTGTGGCTTAAGTACACGTAAAATTTCATCTTCAGGAATTGGACTAAATAAACTCGTACATAAATTAATGCTTTGATCAAGTACAGGCAATGTTGCCCCTGTACCAACTACCCAAGTCACATCTCGATTCATTTTTGCTGCAACTTGTACCGCATTTTTGGCAATATCTACACCAACACATTGTAAGGTTTCTTTTTGCATTGCACTGGTGTAATAGCCCTCACCACAACCAATATCGAGCAAATTTGCAATGTGTAATTCACGAATTTTTTCAACCACTGCATGCTGTAGTGGCGCATAGAAACCACCACTTAAAAATGCACGGCGAGCTTGTACCGATTCAGGTGTATCACCCGGATTTTTACTGTGCTTATGCTGTACCACATGCAAGTTGACATAGCCTTGCTTCGCCACATCATAACTATGATGATTCGCACAGCGCCATGTTCTTTCCGTCAGACTGAGTGCTTCACGACATACGGGGCACATGAGCAGATTCATCATTTTTCTCCTGAAAATAAAAAAGCCGGCTTGAGCCGACTTTTCATTAAAGTTTTGCTTAGCGTAATTTTAAGGTCATTAAGCCTAAAACTACTAGCATAATTGTAATAATCCAAAAACGGATAACCACTTGCGTTTCACGCCAGCCTTTCTTCTCATAGTGATGATGCAACGGTGCCATGAGGAAAACACGTTTATTACGCATGCGTAGTGAGCCAATTTGTAGGAAAACTGAAATTGCCTCCACCACAAATACACCACCCATAATAGCAAATACAATTTCTTGACGCACCATAACCGCAATTGTACCGAGCATCGCACCTAAAGATAATGCACCGACATCACCCATAAAAATTTGTGCAGGATGGGCGTTATACCATAAGAATGCCAAACCAGAACCAATCATTGCCGCACAGATAATTACAAGCTCAGAGGTATATTTCACATAAGGAATATGCAAATAATTAGCAAAGCGAATATCACCTGCCAAATACGCAAATACACCTAAACCTGCTGCCACTAAGACAATTGGCATAATCGCCAAACCATCCAGACCATCAGTTAAGTTCACTGCATTTGAGCCACCATTAATCACTAAATATGTGAATAAGATAAAGCCTATTCCCAAAGGTACTGCTGATAACGGAATGCTGAGGTTCTTAAAAAATGGAATCAATAAATCAAGCATATTTGCAGTATGAACAGGATTCGCTTGCTGTGTCGCAATCACATATAGCGCAATACCTGCACCCAATGAACCAACTGAAGTCCAAAAAAACTTTTTCTTTGCAGGTAACCCTGCATTATCTTTATAACGAACTTTAATCCAATCATCTGCCCAACCTACTGCACCGAAGATGATCATTACAGCGAGCACAATCCACACATAAGGATTAGATAAATCTGCCCAAAGCAATGTACTGATGCCAATCGACAAGAGTATGAGAATCCCGCCCATCGTTGGCGTACCCATTTTCTTTGCATGATTTTCAGGTGCAAATGAACTGACCGCTTGTCCATATTTCAATGCTTGCAGCTTACGAATCATATATGGACCAAGCGCCAAGCCAATGGCAAGAGAGGTCAATACACTTAATAAAGCGCGCAATGACAAATATCGAACCACCTGAAACGTACTATCAAAGCCTGCCAGATGTTCAAACAACCATAACAACATTTTAGAGTTTCTCCATTAAAGCAGTCATCAATGTTTCCATATGCGTATAACGAGAACCTTTAAAGAGGAAACTCATTGACTGTGGTTGATGGGTTTCAACCAAACTTACCAAGAAAGGTAAAGCCTGTTCTTGCGTCAGAAAAGCCTGCATTTTTTTACCGTATTGTGTACTACGTGCACCTTCTTGTGCAGCAGGAGAAAATTCACCCACAACAACTACAAAATTGACACCTTGAACAGAAACTAGGTCACGTCCCAACATATAGTGTTGTTGTGCCGCCGTATCTCCAAGCTCTCCAATATCACCCATCACCATGACATTTATACCGTTTTGCTGTGAAAGCACTTCAGCAGCAGCGCGCATAGAAGTCGGATTGGCATTATAAGTATCATCAATAAATAAATATTTGTCTTGCTGAATAAAGTTCAAACGCCCTTTCGCGCCTTGTGCTTGTTCAAGCCCAGTAACAATATCATCAAGTGAAATACCAATCGCTAAAGCAAAAGCAGTCGCTGCTTCCGCATTTTGAACATTATGCTCACCTGCAAAGGGTAAATGAACTTTTTTAGAGCCTTCAGGTGTATTCATGGTAAATGTTGCAGACTGAGTATGTAGCTGAAGATCTGTTGCAAAAATATCACCACCTTGACCAAAACTGAGTACTTTCTCAGTTTTTATCACTTGGCGAATCGTATCGGTAAAGTCGTCATGTGCAGGAATAATTGAAGTTCCTGTAGGCACAATATGTGCATAAATTTCAGATTTTGCACGACAAATGCCATCACGACCACCAAACTCACCCAAATGTGCCGTCCCAATATTAAGAATACCTGCGACATGCGGTTGAACTAAATTTGAAGTGTAATCAATTTCACCTTGGTGACTTGCACCCAACTCCATGACCGCATATTGATGCTCGGCACGTAGCTCAAGGAGCATCATCGGCACACCTAAATCATTGTTCAAGTTACCACGCGTAATTAAAGTCGGTGCTAAGCGAGATATAATACTACCCAACATCTCTTTGGTTGTGGTTTTACCACTACTGCCTGTCAGCGCAATTACTTTCAGTTGTGAGTTTTTGGCACGACGATATGCACCCAAATACCCCAATGCCAAGCGTGTATCTTTGACGACCAATTGGCAAATATCAGCATCAACTGGATGACTCACAATCGCAACTTGGCAACCATTGGTAGCCACTTGTACAATAAAATCATGCGCATCAAAACGCTCACCTTTAAGCGCTAAAAATGCATCTCCCAATTCTGCATGACGTGAATCGGTCAAAATACGTTTAACTTCACCTTGTGGTGCTTTATCTAAATACCAATAACCTTTAGTTGCTTCAGCAAGTTGCTCTGCTGACCATGGCTCCAAAGGCACAGTACTCGTGGTCGAGGTATGCATCTCTTATTCCTACTGAGCTGGATATGCTGAATTTGAATTATGATGTTGCGCATCAATGGCTGATTGCACTTCTACCACATCATCAAACCAATGGCGTACACCATCAATTTCTTGATAGTTTTCATGCCCTTTGCCTGCAATCACCACGATATCACCGCTATTTGCATGCTTAACGGCATATTTAATGGCTTCACGGCGATCATGTATTTCATGAACGTCATGCTGACTAAAATTAATATCTTGTTTCATATCTGCAAAAATTTGTGTCGGATCTTCTGTTCGTGGATTATCCGAAGTAATGATGATCGGATTAGCTTGTTCTAAAGCAGCCCTAGTCATCAGTGGGCGTTTACCACGATCACGATCACCACCACAGCCAAACACCGCCCACAATTGATTTTCTACGTGACGTTTTAGAGTTTTTAAAACTTGTGTAAGTGCATCGGGTGTGTGCGCATAATCGACCACAAATAAACGATCTTCATCACGAATCACCTGCATGCGACCCGGTGCACCTTTGAGCTTCGGCACATCAGCAATTAAACTTGCCAAATCAAAACCTGCTTGCTCTGCAACAATCAATGCAGCAACAAGATTTTCAATATTGAAATGCCCTAATAATGGGCTACGAACGGTAAATTCTTGAGTTATCGTTTTTAAGTGGAATGTCGCGCCCTCTAAACTGTACTGAATACCAAAAACTTGATAATCCGCAGTACGTGATGTTGAATAGGTCAACACTTTAGGATGCGATAAATTGCTACTTGCCGCATCTAACATGATATGAGAATGTTCATCATCAATATTAATCACAGCAACTTTCAGTGATGAAAATTTAAATAAACGTGACTTCGCTTCAGCATAAGCTTCAAGCGTACCGTGATAATCCAAATGATCACGGCTTAAATTACTATACGCTGCAATTTCAATATCACAGCCATTCAGACGACCTTGCTCTAAGCCATGTGAACTTGCTTCAAGTGACGTAAATTCGGCACCTTGTTTGGCAAAATCATGCAACATATCTTGTAAATGTAGTGCATCCAATGTGGTATGTGACGATGCTTCAAGGTTCGGTAAAATACCATTCCCTGTTGTTCCCATCACGGCACATTTTTTGCCTTGCAACATAATCAATTCAGCAACTAAACGAGAAATGGTCGTTTTACCATTGGTTCCTGTAATGGCTAAAATACGACTTAGCGTTACAGCATCAGTCGCTTGCAAATATTGTTTTTGCCATTGTCCCATCAAATGACGTACATCGGGACAAATCAAAGTAGATTCAAGATATAAATCTGTTTCACTAATCACTGCCAATGCACCATTTTGCAAAGCGGATTGAGCAAACTGAATCGTTTTTTCAGGCTGCGTATAACTGGTCAGAGCAATAAAAATTTGCCCTGACTGTACAGCACGACTGTCTAAACTAAAACCGTGAAAAGGCTCTGCCATCCAAGCATACTTATTTTCGGTATCAAAAATATCCTGAAAACAAATCATCATTTTTACCTATTGGGCTTTCGCTGTTTCAAGCGGTTTATCTAAAGGAACATTCATTAAACGCAGAGATTCCTGCATGATACGTGCAAACACAGGAGCAGCAACCAAGCCGCCATAATATTGCCCACGAGGATTTTCCACCACAATAATAATCGCTAAACGTGGATCGCTAATCGGGGCAACGCCTGCAAATAATGCACGATACTCGGTATTTGAATAACCACGATGGTCAGGGCGCAATTTATGTGCCGTCCCCGTTTTACCACCGACACGATAGCCAGGAATGTTCGCTTGTTTTGCTGTACCACCTGGCATCGTCACCTGCTCAAGCATCAGCAAAACATCATCGGCAATTTTTTTATCAATAATTTGTTCGCCCTTCGGCTCACTTTCCAACTTATATAAACTTAGTGGATGACGCACACCATGGTTCGCCAACATTGCATAACCTTGTGCAAGCTGTAAGGTTGTGGCATTGATCCCGTAACCATATGCCATTGCACCTACTTCAGATACATTCCATTTATTCGATGGCAGAATTAAACCACCACTTTCACCTGGAAATTTCACCGCAGAGCGCTGACCAAAGCCGACACGTTTAAAGAACGTTGGTAAAGTTGAATATGGCATCGATAATGCGATTTTCGCTGAACCGACATTCGATGATTTAATAATGACACCTGTAACTGTCAACGAACCATAGTTATGCGTATCACGAATGGTATGGTTACCAATACGCATTGAACCCGGACTTGTACTAATCACACTATTTGGCGTGTATTTACCACTTTCTAGACCTGCAGCAATAGTAAAAGGTTTCATAGTTGAGCCTGGCTCAAACATATCAATTGCCCCACGGTTACGCATAGCATCTTTATTTTTTAGACCATTTTTATCATTTGGATTGTACGATGGCCAACTGCTCATCGCCAAAATTTCGCCCGTTTTCACATCTACAGCAATCGCAGAGGCAGAACGTGCATTATTTGCAACACCAACCGCCGTCAATTCACGATACATAATATATTGCAAACGTGAATCAATACTGAGCGTAATATTTTCACCCGCAGTGACTTCTTTCACCACTTCAGGCGTTTTTACACGGTTACCATGTTTATCACGGGAAATTTTTTGCTCACCATCTTCACCTGCTAAGCGAGTATTGAGCTGCATTTCCAAGCCTTCAATTCCAAGCCCCTCACTATTGGTCAAACCAATAATCTGCGCATTTGGCTGTGGCTGTGGATAATAGCGTTTATAGGTTTTTTCAGCATATACTCCTGCAAATTCACGCTTCACAATCAAATCAGACTGTGGTGGTGGCACTTCTTTTTTCAGTACCAAATAGCGTGAACGAGGGCGATCATTCAAATTTTTCTTTAAAGCTGCACGATCGATACCCACTACATCCGCAAGCTCATCTAAATTTAAATTTTTATCGGGTAAAGCGCGCTTTAATTTACGGCTATTCGGCTGTTTTTCA
Organism: Acinetobacter sp. TY2; assembly: GCF_046269225.1. NCBI lineage: Bacteria > Pseudomonadati > Pseudomonadota > Gammaproteobacteria > Moraxellales > Moraxellaceae > Acinetobacter > Acinetobacter sp. TY2. The sequence continues at coordinate 73,020 of NZ_JBJZOR010000001.1, read as the reverse complement.
AGCTCTTTAGTGATGCGATCAAATTCAGCTTTTGTTTCAAAATATTCTTTTGGATCAATCACAACTTTCATGATTGGTGTACTAATTGCTAAAGGTACACCATGACGATCACTAATGACTCCACGCATTGCTCTGAGCTTTTCTGATCTCAAAATATTAGCATTGGCTTTATTTTGTAAAAAGTCTTTATTAATGACTTGTACATAAAACGCCCGACCAACCAGTGCAAAAAAACACACCAATACTACGCCCCATAAAAGATAAAAACGCCACATATCTAGGGTGATTGTATTTTTTTCGGAAATAGACTTCTTTTTACGCGTAAGTTGAGTCTGTTTCGTCTGCTTAGTTACCATACAGCGAGCCTTATTTCTTCTGATCTGTTTCAGCAGGTAATGAAATTACAACGGTTTGTCCCGCTGGTGGTGAATACATACGTAATTGTGTGACAGCACGTGTGCCGATTTGTGCCGTTGCACCAAAGGTTTGCTGTTCAATCAGCAAGCGCCCCCATTCTGCATTAATATCTTCACGTTCACGCATATAGGTATTTAATTCACGAAAATCATGTCGATATTCAAATACTTGCAACACCACCATAAAAGCACTACCCATCACAATAAGCAGCAAAATGGCATATACCACGATTTTTTTAATAGCAATATTTGCTGATTTTTCTTCAATCACCTGTTCTTTCATTCTGTGCCTTTTTGCTCTAAGCGTTCAGCTACTCTTAACCATGCGCTACGTGAACGAGGATTTTCCTTCACTTCAGCTTCACTCGCACGGATACGGTCAATTTTTTTCAGTTTACGGGTATCTTTAATTTTTTGTGGTAAACCCCAACCATCATCTTCGGCAAGTGTTGATTCTTTTTGAATAAATTGTTTAATAATTCGATCTTCTAAAGAATGGAAACTAATCACTGCCAAACGACCACCCGATTTTAGCAAATCTGTTGCCTGAGGTAAAAAGGCATGTACATCATCAAGTTCTTTATTAATTTCAATACGAATCGCTTGGAATGTCCGTGTTGCTGCGTGTTTATTTTTTTCCCATTTCGGATGCGCAACTTTTACAATTTCAGCAAGTTCCGCTGTCGTTGTAATATAGCCTGCATTTTTAATCGCTTTAGCAATACGACGACTATAACGCTCTTCACCATATTGATAAATAATATTGGCAAGATGCTCTTCATCTACACTCACCAACCAATCCGCTGCAGTTGGACCTTGTGAATTGTCCATACGCATGTCCAAAGGACCATTACGCATAAAGCTGAAACCACGTTCAGCCTGATCAAGCTGAGGAGATGACACGCCCAAGTCCGCCATAATGCCATCGACTTCAAACAAACCAATTTGATTCATTTCCTGTTGTAGGTCGGCAAAACTTGCATGAATAATTTTAAAACGAGGATCTTCTTTTTCAAGTTGATAAGCAACTTCAAGAGCTTGCGGGTCTTTATCAAATGCATAAACTTGCGCATTTGTATCAAGTTTAGACAACAATAAGCGTGTATGCCCACCTCGTCCAAATGTCCCGTCAATATAAATTCCGGTATTGCGATCTGCTAACAGTGCATCAACAGTTTCATGGAGTAATACGGAAATATGAGACATAAGCGGGGTTTCAGCATAATCAAAAAAGTAACTGCACATTATTACCTTGTTTTATTAAAGCTCCAAACGACTTTTTGTACAGAAATATTAATTTTAATAGGGAAATCCGTTTTATCACGGTTATTCTGCCCTTTTAACTCAACTTCAAGATGTTCATTTAAAATTGATTACAATTTTTTTACAATTGTCTTTTTAAATACAATTTTTTTACAATGAAATACCTAAAAACATCAAATACACCACCTAGAAAAAAGTCTCCTGTCATTCAGAAGACTTTTATCATTTAAATTAACGCTTTGAGTTATAAATTTGATCAAACATACCGCCATTCACAAAGTGTGTTTGCTGTGCTTTCGCCCAGCCACCAAATACTTCATCAATGGTAAATGTTTTCAATGCAGGGAATTGCTTTGAATACTTCGCTAAAATTTGTGGATTCCGTGGACGATAGAAATGACGTGCTGCCATATCTTGACCGAGTGGTGAGTATAAATAGTTAATATAGCCTGTCGCCAACCATTTATTACCATTCTTCTCAACAGTTTTATCAACAATTGCCACCGATGGCTCAGTCAATATAGACATTGATGGATAAACGATATCAAACTTATCACCCAAGGTTTTTTTACTGATCATGGCTTCATTCTCCCAAGTCAGTAAAACATCACCTATACCACGCTCAGCAAAGGTCGTCATTGAGGCACGAGCAGCAGGATCCATTACTTTCACGTTGTGATACATTTTCGATACGAATTCACGTGCCTTAATATCATTACCACCCGGTTGTTTCAGTGCATAGCCCCATGCAGATAAATAAATCCAACGCGGTAAGCCACCTGTTTTTGGGTTTGGCGTAATAATTTGCACACCAGGCTTAGTTAAATCTGTCCAATCCTTAATACCTTTCGGATTACCTTTACGTACCATAAATACAATGGTCGAAGTATAAGGTGCGGAGTTTGATGGGAACTCTTTTTCCCAACCTGGATTGATCTGACCCGATTTCACAATTTCATTAATGTCATTCGCAAGTGCGAGTGTCACCACATCACCTTTCAAACCATCAACAACTGAACGTGCTTGCTTACCCGAACCGCCATGCGACTGTTTAAAATGTACGGTTTTACCTGTATGTTTTAACCAATATGCACCAAATGATGTGTTAAATTCATCATAGAACTCGCGTGTCGCATCATAAGAGACATTAAGAAATTCACGGTCGGCAGCCTGTACAGACGTTGTCGTTGCAACAACACCTGAGAGCAATAATGTTGCACTCAATACGGTTTTTAATAGGCTTTTCATGACATATCTAAAAATAATCTAAGTTACTAGTAAATATATGAAAAATTCATATAAATCGCAATTCAGCTTTTCGTAGATAGCATATGCTGATTTATTCTCAATTTTTTTAATCTATTGTTTTTAATTTAAAAAAATACATATTTAACTTTTAGAATGCATATATACCAATTTCTGCTTTTATTATGAAAGAAACGAATATGATTCAATTCGTTTCTTTCCACTTTACTTTCATGCACAATTTTACGATTATTTTTTAAAAGAATAATCTACAGATCATTTCTCTGCTGAAATTTGATCATAAATCGCTCCATTTACAAAATGTGTTTTTTGCGCTTTTGCCCAACCACCAAATACATCATTGATGGTAAAAAGTTTGATCTTTGGAAATTTTCCTGCATATTTTGCTGCAGCCTGAGCATTACGTGGACGGAAATTATATTTTGCTGCCAAATCCTGCCCAACAGGTGAATACAAATAGTTTAAATAGCCTTTAGCAAGATTACGATTCCCATCTTTATCGACATTTTTATCGACAATTGCCACCGATGGTTCAGCTAAAATTGAAATAGAGGGATAAATAATCTGATATTTATCTTTATCAGGTCCTGATGTTGCCAATAATGCTTCATTTTCCCAAGACAGTAAAACATCGCCAATGCCACGCTCAGCAAAAGTCGTGAGAGACCCTCGCGCACCTGAATCTAACACTTTGACATTTTTATACAGCTTTTTCACCAATTCACGAGCCTTCGCATCATTACCACCTGGTTGTTTTAATGCATAACCCCATGCTGACAAGTAAATCCAACGTGGTGCACCACCTGTTTTCGGATTTGGGGTAATGATTTCAACACCTGGTTTAACCAAATCACTCCAATCTTTAATGCCTTTGGGGTTACCTTTTCGTACTAAGAATACAATAGTCGATGTATAAGGTGCTGAGTTGTTTGGAAACTCTTTTTCCCAACCTTTTTGAATTAAGCCCGCATTGACAATTTCATCAATATCATTAGCAAGTGCAAGAGTCACTACATCTGCTTGTAAACCATCAACCACAGAACGCGCTTGCTTTCCTGAGCCACCATGTGATTGTTTAAAATCAATATCTTGTCCTGTCTTGGTCTTCCAAAACTTACCAAAATTTTCATTATATTCCTGATAAAATTCACGGGTTGGATCATAGGAAACATTCAGAAACTCTTTGGCAGCATAACTTGCTGTACTACCAAATACTCCCCCAAAGCTAACAAGTGTGACGAGACTGTTTAATACTAATTTTTTCATTGCGCATCTACTATTGGTATCATTTTTAACCACTATATTTTTATCATCTCGTTTCTACAATCCTTCGGTTATATGTATATTTTTATAATAAATCACATTTTGTCATATTTAATCGCTTGAAATTCACTCAGAAATAAATGAGAATAACTTTCATTAAGAATATTCCATAAATAGATCACAAACGAAATTAGCTCTTCATGCTGTCTACACAGTTATTTGTTAAAACAGCGTGGTGAGAAACGTAAAAATGGATAGCTATTTTTATTACTTTTCGTAAAAAATGTGAACTAATTTATATTTTTTGTTATCAAATGTATTATAGTTAGTATATAATCTTGATATCCATCCAGATTATAAGAAAATACCAACCAATAGGGGATGATTGGATATGAAAACTCAATTACACAAAATAGCAATACTCGGGCTTTTTTTAGGATTTACTGCACAAATGGGGCATAGCGCTGCCATTAAAGATACACATAGAGCAATTACATCAAGCGTGGTGATTGAACGTCAATCTCCTATTGAAAAAGCTTTACTGCAACAAAAGCAACAAAAGCGTAGCGAACAAAAATTAATCACTGAAACAGATGAATTAAAAGTACTAACTTCACTTAAGTCCGCACCTACACAGAATTTTTTTGCTGAACAACACCAACGTTTTTCACGTTTTGTGCAAGCATTTTTCCAACCGCATAACTCTTAAAATAGTAATTGTAGTCATTTAAGACTACTGACTAAATTCACTTCCCCAAAGAGAATTAACTTGCTCAATCGTTTATTGGTGAATTAGCCCTTAAGCGATTGGGCTTTTTCGTTATAATAGTATCAATTTATAGTTTGAATAATAGCTTACCATGACCGTTCGTACTCGTATTGCTCCCTCTCCTACAGGTTTCCCCCATGTAGGTACAGCTTATATCGCCTTGTTTAACTTATGTTTTGCTAAACAACATGGCGGTGAATTTATTTTACGTATTGAAGATACTGACCAAGTTCGCTCCACTCCTGAATCTGAAAAAATGATTTTAGACTCATTACGTTGGTTAGGTCTAAATTGGTCTGAAGGTCCAGATATTGGCGGACCTCATGCACCTTATCGTCAATCTGAACGTATGGGTATTTATAAGCAATATGCACTTGAGTTGGTTGAAAAAGGTCATGCCTTTTATGCCTTTGAAACGGCTGAAGAATTAGATCAAATGCGCGCAGATCAACAAGCACGTGGTGAATCACCTCGTTATGACGGTCGTGCATTAAACTTATCTGCTGAAGAAGTACAAACTCGCCTTGCAGCAGGTGAAGCGCATGTGATTCGAATGAAAATTCCAACTGAAGGTATTTGTCGCTTTCCAGACATGCTTCGTGGTGAAATTGAAATTCCATGGACACAAGTGGATATGCAAGTGCTGTTAAAAACAGATGGCTTGCCGACTTATCATTTAGCGAACGTGGTTGATGACCACTTAATGGAAATTACTCATGTAATTCGTGGTGAAGAATGGATTCCATCTGCACCAAAACATCAATTACTTTACCAATATTTTGGTTGGGACATGCCAACACTGTGCCATATGCCTTTGTTGCGTAATCCTGATAAATCAAAATTATCTAAACGTAAAAATCCGACATCCATCAACTACTACAAAGATATTGGTGTACTTCCTGAAGCATTATTGAATTATTTGGGTCGTATGGGTTGGTCAATGCCTGATGAACGTGAAAAATTCAGCCTTGCAGAAATGGTTGAACACTTCGACATTAAACGTGTATCACTTGGTGGTCCAATCTTTGATGTTGAAAAACTCAATTGGCTCAATGGTCAATGGATTAAAGGTTTAACACCAGGTCAATTACTCGATACGTTATTGACTTGGAAAGCAGATCGTAAATTACTTGAAGATATAGCAGCTGCAATTCAACCGCGTATTAACTTATTGTCTGAAGCTGTGAATTGGGCAGGTTTCTACTTCAATCAATTCCCAACTTTATCTAAAGAACAATTTGAAAGTAAAAAATTGTCAGAAGAACAAGTTCGTCAAAGTTTACAGTTTGCTATTTGGCGTCTAGAAAGCATGTTTACATGGAACAATGACACTGTAAGCCAAACTTTAATGGATTTGGCAACACAAATGGAAATTAAACTACGTGATTTCATGCCGACATTCTTTATTGCCATTGCAGGTTCAACATCCTCGACCCCTGTTATGCAGTCAATGGTGACGATTGGACCTGATTTGACCTTTGCTCGTTTACGCCATGCGCTTGAAATTGTTGGTGGCCCGAGTAAAAAAGAAACAAAAGTATGGGAAAAACTCAATGAAAGCTTAAAACTGCCGAAAAATGATGCAGTTGATAACACTTAATTGAATTTAATGTTGACGTATAGGCGCTATGCCCCTAATATAGCGCCCATACAGAGACTAGGTTAAAAACTTAGTTGGTAAGATCCTACGATGACATTGTTAATGTAAATTTTACTGCTGTTGCCTCGATTGTCCCTATCGTCTAGAGGCCTAGGACATCGCCCTTTCACGGCGGTAACCGGGGTTCGAATCCCCGTAGGGACGCCATATTTAAGATGGCTTTGTTTGAAGTTATCTTCGTAAAAAACCCAAGCATTATGACTTGGGTTTTTTATTGCCTATTTTTCACGATATCTTTATTTATACCTATAAAATCAGCACGCTTTTTACATTCGCCAATATTCCGATTAAAATAACACTCAGATTAAATCTGTGGAGTCCTCATGCAATACCAATGCCCTAAATGCCAGAGCCGAAAAATTCTTCCAGTTGCAAGTGCCAATGAACCTGCAGTACGCCCTGTCGTGCCGAAAAGCTTGGTATTCCTTATCCCATTAATTTTCATTTTATTACTTTTAGTTGTTATTAGCATTTTTATGATGATTTTTGGTAATGGTGCAGGTCAAACACTCCAAATTGCAACTGTGGTTATTTTTATTGCCTCAGCCATTGCCGGAATTTTATTTTGGCGTGATCTTCCTGATTTTAAAATTTCAATGCAATCTTTCATGCAAGCCAATAAAGAGTGGAAATGCCGTGATTGCAATCATCAATGGAAAGTTTAACCCTTAATCTTATAAATAGAAAACAGCATCAATGTTGATGCTGTTTTACAGAATTTGAATGTTCATGTGACTCATGATCGTCATTCACTGACTGTTCACTATGTAAATGTGGGGCACACTCATCGTCTTCAATCTGTAAAGTCATTTCAGTAATCCCATGTTGATGACTGAGTATTTCCATTGCATCTTGATACAACTGGTTGCGATCTACTTGTGGTGCCAATAAATGTACCGTCAAATGTACATTTTTTGAAGTAATTGCCCAAACTTTCAGTTGATGAATACTCTCCACACCTTTTAAAGCCAATAAATCATTACGCAATTTCTCAATATCAATTTCTTCAGGTACACCCTCTAACAAAATATTGATACTTTGTTTTAACAAAACCCAAGTTCTTGGTAAAACCCAAAAACCAATCAATACTGCAATAACAGTATCGACCCACATCCAACCCGTGAAATAAATAACTGTAGCACCGATAATAACGCCAACAGAACCAACTGCATCACTCAATACTTCAAGATAAGCCCCTTTTACATTCAGGCTTTCTTGCGAACTTGAAAATAAAATTTTCATAGAAATTAGGTTAATAATCAAACCAATTACCGCAACAATCATCATACCAAGACTTTGAATTTCAGGTGGATGACTAAAACGCTGATACGCTTCATACAGAATATAAATCGCAACAACAAAGAGCATCATGGCATTAAACAATGCCGCTAAAATTTCAAAACGCTGGTAACCAAAAGTGCGCTTATCATCGGCAGGCAATTTACCAATTTTAATCGCAACCAAAGCAATCGCCAAAGCCGCAGCATCAGTAAACATATGTGCTGCATCGGACAACAATGCTAAACTTTGTGTCATAAAACCCGCAATCACTTCAATGACTAAGAAGGTCGTCGTTAACACTAAAGCAAAGGTTAATTTTTTTGCATTTCCTTCTGTTACAATAGCATGACTATGATCATGACCTGCATGATTACCCATTTTTCACCTCTTTTTATTGCTTTGATCTGATGGGCTAATGATTAACTCAACCACAGATACTAATGATAATTATTATCAAATAATAAAATTCTCATATATACTTCATCCATTTTAAGACCAACGCTTTAAACTATAACCTTACATTAGGATTCAAAACCGATGAAAAAATATATCCTTTCTACTTTATTTTCCAGCTTAGCAACAACATTAACATATGCACATGAACCTTATGTTGCTCCTCTAAGCTATATCACGTCAAATACTCAAATTCCTGTGATTAGTGCCTATGCTGAGCAAGCACTTCAACCAGAATATGCATTAAAACAACCTACATTTAATATCATTCAACCTGATCAAAGCAAAATCAGCATTCCATCTGAAAGCGATTTAAAATCTGTAAGTTTGATTGATTTACCGCTCCCGCAAAAAGGTACGTATCAAATTTCAAGTAAAGTATCTTTCCCTTTAAAATACGTACAGCACAATAAAGAATGGAAAACCTTTTTTGATATGCCCGCAGATAAAGCAAAAGATATTAAAGAGCGTGATTACATTATTCCTTCTGACTTCAAAAAATCACCTACTCCTATAGAAATCACACGTGAATGGTCAATTCAGAGCTATGTTTCTAAAGAAGAAATATCACCTCTACAAAGTACAATTGATGCACCTATTCAAGTTGAGTTCAAAACCCATCCAAATAACATTAACGCACAACAACCCATTCAAATAACAATTAAAAAATCTGGTCAAGCACTAAAAAATCCCGAGCTTGTTGTACGAGCGCAGGGACAAGAAGAGGATGATGCAACACACGTTACTGTTGATACAAATGGCCTAGCGACTTTAAATTTCCCACATGCAGGTCAGTATCTTGTTGAAGTCAGTGAGAAATTCAATAAAACAGCTAAACCAACCAATCAGTACTACACCATTATTAGCTTAGGTGTTCAACCTGCAACGAAATAAAGAAAAATTCTTTGTTTAAACCTCGCTCTTTCATAGGAAAAAGCGAGGTTCTTATTTTGAATACACGTTTTTAATGTTTAGGATTTAAGAATATCAACTTTCTCTTTCCACTCATTCATCCAACGGTAAATTACAGGTAAAATGAGCAAGGTCAGTAAAGTGGATGATACAATTCCGCCAATAACCACAGTTGCAAGTGGACGCTGCACTTCTGCACCCGTTCCTGTCGCCAATGCCATTGGAATAAAACCAAGCGATGCGACACAAGCTGTCATCAATACAGGACGTAAGCGCAGAATTGCACCCTGCCATGTTGCCTGCACAACATCGAATTGCTGACGCAATTCTTTAATAAACGTAAGCATCACCAAGCCATTTAACACAGCGACACCAGACAGTGCAATAAAACCAATACCAGCCGACATCGACAATGGAATATCACGCAACCACAACGCAACAAGTCCACCGCACAGCGCAAAAGGTACACCTGTGAATACAAGCAAACTTTCTTTCACATTGTGAAAAACTGCCATCAGTAGAATAAAAATGGTGATCAGCGCCAACGGAACAACCAACTGCATTCGAGCTTTGGCAGATGTTAGGTTTTCAAATTGCCCACCATAATCCAACCAATAGCCTGATGGCATTTCTTGTTTAGAGAGTGTGCTTTGCAGTTCCTTCACAAAAGAACCTAAATCCCGTCCTTCAACATTGACAGTCACAATCACACGGCGTTTACCATCTTCTCGACTGACCTGATTGATGCCCAGAATATTCTCAACTTTTGCCACATCTTGCAGTTGAATCAAACCACCATTCGGAATTTGTATCGGCAATGTTGCTAAATGTTCAGGTGTGCGCTGTGCATCATCTAAACGAATGACAAAATCAAAACGTCGATCGCCTTGTAAAATCTGCCCGACATTTTGACCACCTACACTCGTTGCAACCAAGTCCTGAACGGCTTTTACCGACAAACCGTATTGGGCAGTTGCAGCTTTATTCACTTCAATATTCAGCAATGGTAAACCCGAAGTTTGTTCCACATTGACTGCCGTGGCACCTGAAATACTTTTTATTTTCTGTGCAATTAAATTGGCTTGCTGATTTAGCACCTCCATGTCATCACCAAAAATTTTCACACCTACATCACTGCGTACACCTGAGATTAACTCATTAAAACGTAGTTCAATCGGTTGAGAAAATTCGCTGTTATTGCCAGGTAAAGTCGCCAAAAATGCAATCATACGTTGACGCAATTCATCCAAAGTTTCCTTTGGATTTTTCCATTGATCACGTGGTTTCAGTAACAATACTGCATCGGAAATATTCGGTGGCATTACATCGGTTGCGACTTCTGCTGTACCTGTACGAGCAAAGATCGCTTTAATTTCAGGAAATTCTTTCAACAACAGCTTTTCAGTATTTTCCTGCATACGTAAAGACTGCTCTAAGCCTGTACTTGGTGAGCGCATTTGCTGTACTGCAAAATCACCTTCACTGAGTTGCGGGGCAAACTCACTACCAATTTGTGTCGCTAGCATGCCTGTTAAACACAAAATACACAGCGCAATCGTGACTACGAACATTTTAAATTCATAAGCCCAATTCAAAAGCGCTTCATATTTTTGCTTTAGCCACAGCATCCAACGACTTTCAGTTTCTTTAACTTCACCATTAACAAATAAAGCTACTGCTGCAGGGACAAAAGTCACCGATAGAATAATTGCCCCCACCAAAGCCAAGACCACAGTCATTGCCATTGGATGGAAGAGTTTAGCTTCTACACCTGACAATGCAAAAATTGGTAGATAGACGACAAGAATGATCAATTGACCAAAAATAAGCGGACGACGTGCTTGCTTAGCGGCTAGAAAAACTTCTTTAAAACGCTCAGAACGATTAAGCAAGCGCCCTTTGGCATGCTGTGCTTCTGCAAGCCTGCGGATGCAGTTTTCCACAATCACCACTGCACCATCGACAATGATGCCGAAGTCGAGCGCACCTAAGCTCATCAAGTTAGCACTAATTCTTTGCTCCGCCATTCCTGCCAATGTAAATAACATTGATAACGGAATCACGCAGGCTACAATTAAAGCAGCACGGAAATTACCAAGGAATAAAAACAAAATCACAATAACCAGAATCGCCCCTTCTACAAGGTTTTTCTGCACAGTAGTAATCGCGCGTTCAACCAGATCTGTACGGTCATACACGGTTTCTATCACAATGCCTTTGGGCAAAGATTGCTGGACTTCTTTCACTTTGGCATCGACTGCCTTGGCAACTGTTCGGCTATTCTCGCCCATCATCATCATGGCAATGCCAAGTACAGTTTCTTCACCGTTATAGGTTGCACCACCTGTACGCAAATCATGACCAATGGACACAGTAGCTACATCTGCCACCCGAATTGGATAGCCATTTTTATTACTTACATTTACATTTTGAATATCTTCAATACTGTTTAATGTACCTGGTACACGAACCGTCAACTGCTGACCATTGGTTTCAATAAAGCCTGCACCACGGTTTTCATTATTTTCCATAAGTGCAATTTGTAGATCTGACAATGGAATTTGTAACTGTTGCAAGCGATTTAAATCGGGCGTTACCACATAGGTTTTATTAAAACCACCAATAGAGTTAACCTCTGCAACACCTGCGACACGTTGTAACTGCGGACGTACAATCCAGTCCTGAATTTCACGTAAATCCATCGCTGTATAAGGTGTGCCATCAGGCTTTTTCGCATTCGGCTCTGCTTTAATCACCCATTGATAAATCTCACCTAAACCTGTCGATACAGGTGACATAGTTGGTGCAATACTTTCGGGCAACTCGGCTTGCGCTTCTTGCAAACGCTGATTAATCTGCTGTCTTGCCCAGTAAATATCCGTACCATCTTTAAAAATAATGGTGACTTGTGATAAACCATAACGAGAAATAGATCGGGTCTGCTCAAGTTTTGGTAAACCTGCCATCGCATTTTCAATCGGGTAGGTGATGCGTTGTTCAACTTCAAGCGACGTAAAGCCTGTGGCTTGCGTGTTAATTTGCACCTGCGTATTGGTAATGTCAGGCACAGCATCAATCGGTAATTTCTGATAACCATAGATACCCACACCAATCCAAGCGATAATAAACAGCATCACCCAAATCGCGTTTTTAATGGAAAATTGAATCAACCGATCGAACAATCCGTCAGGTTTTGGCAATGCTGAAGCCATATCTATATCTAATTTAGAATCAGAAGAATCATTAATGCTCATGACTCGCTTCTCCTTTTTCCAATTCAGATTTCAGCAAGAAACTGCCCTGCCCTGCATATTGCAGACCTTGCGTTAACCCTGACTCAATTTCAATCCATTGACCATCACCTGAGATTTGTCCCAAAACAACAGCCTGCGGGGTAAATTCAATTTTTTTGTCGTGTTCATGCGCCACGAAAACTGCATCTTTACCTTCAATTTTCTGTACCGCACTTTTCAACACACGCAGTGCCTGAGTTGAGCCATTTTGTTGTAATTGAACATTCACCATCAAATTTGGACGCAGTTCAGAGGCATTGGATAAAACTTTGGCACGAATCTGTAAACGACCTGTTTGAGCATCTGCTTCACTGTTTAAACTTTGAATTTGAGCTTTGAAAATATTGCCTGTTTGCAAAGATTTAAATTCAATTTGCTGATTGGGAGCAATCGCTGAAAATTCAGCACTTGGCGCAATAAATTCAAGCCATAACTGATCGAGTTGATCAATAATAAAGAGCTGATCTGCCAACTGAACATTTTCACCAATCACTAAATCTTTTTTACTGATCACACCTGAAATGGGTGCAGTCAATACATAACGTCCATTTGAACCTAAAGATGCACCAAAAGCAGAAAGGCGTGATTTAATCGCTTGCACCTGAATTTGTGCTTGTTGATAAGCGTTATAAGCACGTTGATAATCTTGTTTCGCAGAAATTCCCTGTGACCACAATTGACGCTCACGTTCATAATCTTGCTTCGCCAATTGCAGATTAGACTGTGCAATTTGTAAATTAGACTGCTGATCAACCAAATCAGGTACGAGCAATGTTGCCAAAGCCTGACCTTTTTTTACCTGCTGACCAAGCTCCACACTGACTGATTGCACATGACCACTAAATGCAGGTGACACATGCGCTTGACGATCCGTATTGACCATTAATTTTGCAGGATAAGAAGCTGATTTTGTGACTGCACCTAATTCTACTTTAGCAAGCTGTACACCTTGTTCAGCCATTTGCTGAGCCGTTAAACTAATGGCTTCGCCGTGACCTTCTCCTTGTTCGCCTTCCTCATGTGCATGCTCGCTCTCTTTATGCACCTGTTCCCCATCACCTTCTTTATGCGCATGTCCTTCTTCTGCATGAGCTTCCGACTCACCATGCCCATGCTCATCGGTTTCAGCAGATTTATTTTTTCCAACAATAAACAATCCAAACGCAAGCAATGCTGTAACCACTAAAGCAATTCCAATTAATAGCTTTTGGGAAACTTTTCCTTGTTGATTCTGATTTTGAATATTCATTTTATCTTTTTGATTCAACATGATTAATTTCCCCCACCCACAACAGGTAATGCCTGTGTGTCCTGCCATAAACTTTGATTGAGCTGAGCAATTGCATCTTTTGCCATCACCTGACTTGGCTCAATTCCTAAACTCAGACTTTCTGCCTCAATTGCACGTTGCCAACCATCTTTAAGCAATTGCACCTTACGCAAACGCACATCCTGTAACTGCAAAGTCGCCTGTTGCACATCAGTCACAGCGAATTTTCCTGCACTAAATCCCATCAATGTTTTACGCTGTACTTGTGTCGCTAAAGGAATTTGAGATTGATCCACCGCATTGAATTGCACCTCCAAACCTTGCAATTCCGTCAATAAAGTTCCCACTTGCAAGGCATTTTGTTTCAGATAAAATTCCTGCTGTTTTGCCAATAAATCCTGTTTAGCTTGTGCAATTTCTACACCATACTGCTGACGATTAAAAATATTCAGAGGAATAGAAACCCCAACCACAAATGCATTTTCTGTCGAGGTTTCAAAGGATTTTGCTCTATTTACCCCTACATTTACAGTTGGATTCGGGCGTGCAGAAGCTTTCAACTGATCTACTGTTGCTTTTGATTCGAGCACCTGTAACTGACGAAATTTTTCCATCAGATTTTCAGACAAATATTGCTGAACTTGCTTATGCGTAGATGATGGCCACAAAGCCTGTGGGCTCAAACCGATCCGAATATTTTTATCTGACTCACCCCAAACATTGGACAATTGTTGAGTTGCAACTTGTACTTGCAAATCTGCTTGGCGATAAAGTCGTACATTTTCTGCATGGCTAAGTTTGGCACGATCTACATCGACCTGTGCCACACTTCCTGCCTGATAACGCTTTTGAATGGCATTAAAATTATCTTCGCTGACATTCAACTGTTCACGAATAATATTTTTCTCCAATTCAAAAATCGCTAATTGCGACCATAAATATTTAACCGCCAGCTCAAGTTGAGCCCAATATATTTTTTGCTTCAATGACATTTGATCTTGGGCGATATATGCTAATTTCTGAGCCGATTTCCGCTCACCAAATACATCTAAGCGCTGAGAAATACCAATTTCTAGCTCTCTGTCTTGATCTGAATCGAAACCTGTTTGCGTTATGGATAACTCAGGATTTATCCACAGTTTTGACTGTTTTATATTTGCAGTTGCAATATGTTGCTGAGTTTCCCACAGCTCTTGAGTCTGCTGATACTGCTCAGCTTTGCTGATGGCTTGTGCTAAATTCAGTGTTGAATTTGGTGTTTCAGCCCAAGTCGTGGCTGACATTAAGGCAAGAATAATTCCAGCATATAAAGCACTCTTGCGCTTCAATGATGATAATGAACCCGTTGCATTGGGTTTTCTGTTAGACATGTTGATGCCCCACTAAAATGAATGTTTAGTGGTGGGCTCTTTTTCGGCTACCCCACCTTATAGCGGGGATGATACGGGCGGAGGATTAGGTAGAATTAAATGTGGCGACTGATACAAATTATGCCAATCCATAAATGCAGATTCAGGATGTATTATAAATTTTGGTTGCTCAGATTGTTTTTGAACATCTTTAACAATGAAATGTGCAAATGAAGGTAAATGATCACTATGATCGTCACTTAAATGGTTCAAAAAATCACTTTGTTGTAAATGATCAACTTGTACTAAAGAATGATTATATTCGCTAGATTCAATGGCATGTTGTTGTTGATCTTGCCTACAATGTAAAGCAACATGGTGACCAAAATGCGTAGAAACAAGCTGATTTGAAGAGATTGTACTTTCATGACCACAAAAAGCTGCCGCCACATTCCATAAACTTTGAAACATGAACAAACTTAATAAGACGGTCATCAAAATACCAGAACGCTTCACATATCGACCCAAAAATTACATCTTGCTAATATAACAAAAGATGTCTTGTTATAAAATTACACTGCCATTTTTATGATGCTGATCACAACAATATTAAAATAAACTTACATATTCAAAAAACATACAAAATAATATTGACACGTTACATTTAATGATTTGCAAACTTTTAAAAACACGCTAAATTAGTTATATCTAATCAGTTTTTAGATTAGTCCTCACTTTTACTTTGTTAACGGATTAACAAGGAGGTTTATATGTTGACACATCTTTTAAGACGTTTGAAGCATGATGCCAAAGAGGAATTATATGCTCCACTTTCGCATTCAATTGAGGAACACACGGATCAAGCAACCCGTAATACGATGTGGTTTTACTTACGAGAAGCACTTCGTGGCGATCAAGAAGCTCAATATCAAATAGGTCGAAGCTATTTAAATGGTGAACTTGGACTAGACCGTAGTTTTTCGCATGCGGAAAAATGGCTTGATCAAGCTGCTCATCAAGGACACATTGCTGCAAAACATGAGCTAGAGAAAGCCTACAATAGTCTAGTATTTTCATAACCCCATCCTATTCTAAACATATTGAATTTATTTATTTTAAAACCTGTCTATAGACAGGTTTTATTTGATTGACAGCTTATTTTTTATTCGATATCTTGCTTTAAATGAATAAGTTAATACAAAAACAATATGACAAGTATCACACTTCTGAAAGGAATACAGAACTATGAACTTTTTCAGAACCATTATTCAAATGAAAATAAAGTTTCTTTCATCCTTTATTCATCAATATTCGTCTGAACACTCTTCTCAGTCTGATGCTTACCTAGACTATTTAAAAGCACGGCGCTTTGAGTTTAGAGCCATGTATCAAGCCCGAGATACTATAGATCCTTTTTATAATTTGAATGAACGCAATGCAATGTGGTATTTCTTACATTCAGCATCCGAGGGCTATAGCTCTGCGCAGTTTAAACTTGGGCAATGCTATTTAACAGGGCAGTTAGGACTTCAAAGCAATCCACAAAAAGCGCAACAATGGCTTGTACTTGCAGCTGATCAAGGGCATTTAGAAGCTAAAAACACTTTATTACGCATCGCTATTACCTCTTAACCAGAGAATTAATGACTAAAGTTATATTTTTCAATCAGCTATAAAAAAACCAGCCCGAAAGCTGGTTTTTTGTTTTTAAAATTAGGGATTAACCACCAATTTTACGATATTTTTGACGCTTAGCTACAAGATCATCACCATCGCGTTTACGACGGTATTCTTCGAACTCAGTATAGTTACCGTCGAAGAATTCTGGTGTTTGGCCTTCAAATGACAATATATGCGTTGCAATACGGTCTAGGAACCAACGGTCATGCGAGATCACCATTACAGTACCTGGGAATACTAAAATTGCATCCTCAAGTGCACGTAAAGTTTCGATGTCCAAGTCATTCGATGGTTCATCGAGTAAGATCACGTTTGCACCCAATTGTAGGATTTTCGCAAGTTGTAAACGGTTACGCTCACCACCTGACAATTGACCTACGCGTTTTTGCTGATCTTGACCTTTAAAGTTAAAGCGACCGATATATGCACGAGATGCAATTTCATATTCGCCAATCTTTAAGATGTCTAAACCTCCAGAAACTTCTTCCCAAACAGTTTTATCATTATCCAATGTGTCACGAATCTGACCCACATACGCAACTTTAACCGATTCACCAAGTACTACCGTACCTGTATCTGGTTGTAGCTCGCCTGTCATCATACGGAATAAGGTAGTTTTACCTGCACCGTTCTCACCTACAATACCGACAATCGCTGTTGGTGGTACTGTGAAGGTCAAATCTTTATACAACGTACGGCCATCAAATGATTTACTGATGCCTTGAACTTCTACAACCTTGTTGCCTAGACGTGGGCCAGGTGGAATGTAGATTTCAGAGGTTTCATTACGTTGTTGGAACTCACGTGAGTTAAGTTCTTCAAAACGCTCCATACGCGCTTTGTTTTTCTTTTGCTGACCTTTCGCATTTGAACGAACCCATTCAAGTTCTTTTTTCAATGCTTTAGCAAAAGATTCTTCTTGTTTGTTCTCTTGTTCTAAGCGGGCATTTTTCTGCTCTAACCAAGAAGAATAGTTCCCTTGATATGGAATACCCATGCCACGGTCAAGCTCAAGAATCCATTCAGCAACGTTGTCTAAGAAATAACGGTCATGCGTAATTGCAACGATTGTGCCTGCAAAATCTTTCAAGAAACGTTCTAACCAAGCAACAGATGAAGCATCTAAATGGTTCGTCGGTTCGTCAAGAAGTAACATGTCAGGTTTAGATAACAATAAACGACATAATGCTACACGGCGGCGTTCACCACCTGAAAGCAACGATACATCTGCATCCCAAGCTGGAAGGTTCAAGGCTGCAGCCGCTTGATCCATTTGGTTGCCAAGATTATGTGCATCCCAAGCATGGATAATTGCTTCTAACTTTTCTTGCTCTTTTGCAAGTTTGTCAAAGTCAGCATCTTCAGAAGCATATTCTGCGAAAACTTCATCCAAACGTGCCAAAGCATCTAATGGTTCGCGTAAACCATCTTCCACGTTACCACGAACGTCTTTAGTGTCGTCTAAAGGTGGTTCTTGCTCAAGGTAGCCAATTTTGATGCCCGGTTGAGCACGTGCTTCACCAGAGAAATCTTTGTCTACGCCAGCCATAATACGGAGTAAGGTAGATTTACCTGCACCGTTTAAACCAAGTACACCAATTTTCGCACCTGGAAAGAATGATAAAGAGATGTCTTTTAAGATTTCGCGCTTAGGCGGAACCATTTTCGACACACGGTTCATCGTGTAAATATACTGGGCCACGTAGGACTCCTCTATAAAAAAAGCAACATTCACCTAAACGTGAATATTCAGTGAACAATAATTTGGGGCATTATACGATGAAAGCATTAAAAAAATAAGGCATTGCTGAAATCTTCAATCAGTTGTTACAACTCTCTGTATGCTGCATTTTATTCCTCCACATCCCTTACGCTATTTAATTGGGAGTTCACTCAAAAATTTCAACCATATATTTAAATAAGATATTTATTTCCATAAATATGCACTTTTACATATATAAAAAACTGCTAGACTGTCGAAATAAACGACAATACTCGATGATGGAATCATGACATATAAAGATGAAACATTAGCCATTCATGCAGGCTATGAACCTGAAGCAACCACTAAAGCCGTTGCAGTACCTATTTACCAAACAACTTCTTATGCTTTTGATAATACACAACATGGTGCCGATCTTTTTGATTTAAAAGTTCAGGGGAATATTTACACTCGAATCATGAATCCAACCACAGCCGTACTTGAGCAACGTCTTAGCGCACTAGAAGGTGGTATTGGTGCTTTAGCTTTGGCTTCAGGTATGTCTGCGATCACCTATTCAATTCAGACCATTGCTGAAGCGGGTGACAATATTGCTTCTGTTTCAACATTATATGGTGGAACATATAACTTATTTGCCCACACACTACCTAAACAAGGTATTGAAGTTCGTTTCTTTGATTATCAACAGCCTGAAAGTTTACGTAGCTTAATTGATGAAAAAACCAAATTAGTTTTTGTTGAATCAATCGGTAATCCACTTGGTAATATTATTGACCTTGAAGCGATTGCAAAAATTGCGCATGAATATGGTATACCTGTGATTGTCGATAATACTGTTGCCACCCCTGCTTTACTCAAACCTTTTGAACATGGCGCAGACATTGTGGTGCATTCTTTAACTAAATATATTGGCGGTCATGGTAATTCAATTGGTGGCGCAATTGTCGATAGCGGTAAGTTCCCTTGGGGTAAGTATCCTGAGCGTTTCAAAGTCTTGAATACGCCTGATCCAAGTTATCATGGCGTGAACTATGTAGAAGCTTTAGGCGAAGCGGCTTACATCGCTCGTGCACGTGTTGTACCACTAAGAAATACAGGTGCTGCAATCAGCCCATTGAGTGTATTTTTAATTTTACAGGGTTTAGAAACTTTAAATTTACGTATGGAACGCCACACTGAAAATGCACAAAAAGTCGCTGAATATCTGAAAACCCACACAAAAGTCAAATGGGTAAACTATGCGGGTTTAAAAGATCATCCACAACATGCTTTGGCTCAAAAATATGTGAAAGGTAAACCTTCAGCAATTTTATCTTTCGGTGTACAAGATGGACTTGAAGGTGGGACACGTTTTATTGATGCACTGCAATTATTCACTCGTTTGGTCAATATTGGCGATGCAAAAAGCTTAGCATGTCACCCAGCAACGACGACACATCGTCAGCTCAATGAAGAGGAATTAAAAGCTGCAGGCGTGAGTATTGATATGGTTCGTCTTTCTATTGGTATCGAACATATTGATGATTTAATTGCAGATCTAGAACAAGCATTATCTAAGGTTTAATCAAAAAAAACATATAAAAGCCTATCTTTGTGTAGGCTTTTTTAATTTAAACTTGACCTGAGCTTAAATAACAGTAAAAATCACTTTATATCATTTAGCCAACATTATAAAATAGAGCAATTACTCTAAAATAATTTTAAAATTCATATACTTATATGCTAGTATTTTTTTTATTTTCCGTTATTATTGCCGCACTAAAATGCCTAACTTTTAGACAACTTGCATCTATCTCAATAACGATGCATGCTTATATTTATTCATTTCAATCGTCAGGGAAACGGTTATGAATCAAAAATTAGAACAACTTTTTCAACAAAAAGTTCAGGGTAAAATTGCGCTAATCACAGGCGCATCAAGTGGTATTGGTTTAACCGTTGCAAAACGTTTAGCAGCAGCGGGTGCTCATGTACTGCTCGTGTCACGCACAGAAGAAACACTAAAAGAAGTCCAAGCTGAAATTCAAGCAGATGGCGGTCAAGCCTCAGTTTTTCCATGTGATTTAAATGACATGAATTCAATTGATGATGTGTCTAAACAAATTTTAGCCTCAGTCGATCATATTGATATTCTCATTAATAATGCAGGACGCTCAATCCGCCGTGCCGTACATGAGTCAGTTGACCGTTTTCATGACTTTGAACGCACCATGCAGCTGAATTATTTCGGTGCAGTTCGCCTTGTATTAAATATTTTGCCACAAATGATGCATCGTAAAGATGGGCAAATCATCAATATCAGCTCGATTGGTGTCTTGGCAAATGCAACTCGCTTCTCTGCTTATGTTGCATCGAAAGCAGCGTTAGATGCGTTTAGTCGTTGTTTATCTGCTGAAGTTCATTCACATAAAATTTCGATTACTTCTGTGTATATGCCTTTAGTTCGTACACCCATGATTGCACCGACTAAAATGTATAAATATGTCCCTACACTTTCACCAGAGCAAGCAGCCGACTTAGTAGCTTATGCGATTGTGAAACGTCCGAAAAAAGTGGCGACGCATTTAGGTCGTTTGGCTTCAATTACTTATTCAATTGCCCCAGAGATTAATAATAAATTGATGTCGATTGGCTTTAACTTGTTCCCAAGCTCAAGTGCATCTGTAGGTAAACAAGATAAATTAAACTTGGTACAACGTGCTTACGCTCGATTGTTCCCTGGCGAACATTGGTAAGATTCTTCTCACCAGTTCGATCTAAATAAAAAACCGCCTTTCGGCGGTTTTTTATTTAGAGGTATTAAAAATTACTTTGAACCCTTAATCCCTGCTTGTAATAACAATGCACCTAAACCACCAATTTTAGCTTCTTGTGGTTTAGTAGACTGTGGTTTCTTCGCTTGTTGTGGACGATCCCCCTGCGGACGAGTCTGTTGAGGACGTTTCGCTTGTGGTTTACGTTCACCACGTTGTTCAGTATTGGCTTGAGCTTCACGACGTGGCTGACGTGGTGCTTTTACAGGTGCTTCCGAACCTTCAGGACGCATCGACAAATTCACACGATTACGTTCAACATCTACGGCCAATACACGTACTTGAACAATTTGACCTGGTTTTGCCACTTTATGTGGATCAGATACAAATTCATTGGCAAGTTCAGAAATATGCACTAAACCATCTTGATGCACACCCACATCTACAAATGCACCAAAATTGGTGACATTGGTAATCACGCCTTCTAATTGCATACCTTCAGTAAGCTGTGATACTTGTGTGATGTCATCACGGAATTTTGCTGTACGGAATTCAGGACGTGGATCACGACCCGGTTTTTCCAATTCAGACAAGACATCTTTAATCGTTGGTAAACCAAATACATCATCAACAAATACTTCCGCATCAACCTGATGAATAATTTCAGTATTACCAATAATGTCTTTTACCGTTGTTGCTTTGGCTTCAACAATTTTATTCACTAAGCCGTAAGACTCAGGATGTACTGCAGATGCATCAAGCGGCTCTGAACCATCCTGAATACGTAAAAAACCTGCTGCTTGTTCAAATGTACGTTCGCCTAAACGAGGGACATTTTTCAACGCTTGACGGTTGTCAAAACGACCATTTTCTTTACGGAAGTCAACAATTTGTTGCGCAATTGATTTATTCAGACCTGCGATATAACCCAAAATAGCCGCTGATGCTGTATTCACATCCACACCAACCGAGTTCACACAGTCTTCAACCACTGCTTCAAGCGTTTTTGCTAAACCTGTTTGATTGACATCATGTTGATATTGACCCACACCAATAGATTTAGGATCAATTTTCACAAGTTCCGCCAATGGATCTTGTAAACGACGAGCAATAGATACAGCACCACGAATAGATACATCTAAATCTGGGAGTTCATTTGAAGCCAATTCTGATGCTGAATACACCGATGCACCTGCTTCAGATACTGAAACACGCGTCATCGTCAAATCAGGATGTGCAGCCATCATTTCAGCCACAACCGCTTCAGTTTCACGACTTGCTGTGCCATTGCCAATCGCAATCAAATCAACATTGAATTCACGGCAAAGACGTGCTAACTCAGCAATTGAACCTGCTTTATCTTCTTTCGGTGCAAATGGATAAATCGTACTGTGTGCAAGTACATCACCCGAATTTGAAACGACTGCAAGTTTAACACCTGTACGAATACCAGGGTCTACACCGAGTGTTGTACGTGCGCCAGCAGGTGCAGAAAGTAATAAATGACGTAAGTTTTCTGCAAAAACATTCATCGCTTCCGTTTCTGCACTTAGACGTTTTTCAGTTAACAATGAATGTTCAATCGTTGGACGAACTTTGCCCAACCAGAACAATTTTGCTGTTTGTTTTAAGAAATCTTGACGTGCTTGTGGCTGAACAGTTTCTAAATCATATTCAGTTTCAATACGTGTCAGTGGTGCAGCATCCTCACCATCTACTTTTAATCCCAAGACATTTTCTTGGCGACCACGAAGCATCGCAAGTAAACGATGTGAAGGTACTTTGTTAAAATTTTCAGAGAAATCGAAGTAATCACGGAATTTTTTACCAACTTCTTTTTTCTCTTCACTTGCAACCAAACTTTTAAGCGTCGCTGTTTTTGCAAACATCGCTTTGAGTTCTGTCGTCAAGCCAATATTTTGAGCCCAATCATCAATAATAATATGTTGAATGGCATCAAGCTGGCTTTCAAGATCAGCATAATTTTCATGGCTAAAACTTGCCAATGCTTCAGCTGGATCAATTTGTTCTGCAATGATTTTTTCAGCGATTGGCCCTAAGCCCGCTTCTTTTGCTTTAAATGATTTACTGGTACGTTTTGGACGGTACGGTGCGTAAATTTCTTCTAATGCATTTTTAGTTTCTGCCCCGTTCACACGAGCAAGTAAATCATCTGATAATTTATTTTGTTCTTTCAGTGATTCAAGGACTTTCTCACGACGTTCAAATAAATCACGTAAATAAACAAGTCGTGTATCGAGTTGGCGTAATTGGATATCGTCTAGGCCTTGCGTTACTTCTTTGCGGTAACGTGCAATGAATGGAACACTAGAGCCTTCATCAATCAGTTTAATTGCAGCTTCTACTTGGTTGGGACGTACGGCAAGTTCACTTGCCAACTGCTGAACTAAGTCAGTCATCGTGTTTAATTCCACAAGGATAAGGACTAAAAGTTAGTGATTATAAAGACCAAGACTATAAAATCCACACTTGTTTTTCAAATTGCGAAAGAAAAAAACTATAAAAGGAGAATTTTCAATAATTTTACCTATGCAATCAGTCATTTCTATCATATTGCTAAACACTGATTTTACATAGAAAAGCATCAATTTTATTCCGTTCAAGATACTTTTAACTTATTCAATATAAAGCATAAAATCATATTCTTAAAAACAACGTTATTTTGTTGAATCATAGTGAATGACTTAAAATCTTCTGAGATGTTGTTTTTTGGTTTAAAAACACCCTTTAAATTGTAATTTTGAGCAAATTGATACATAGTCTTAACAAGAACTTAGGCATTATACTGAGACTAACGAATATCTATAATTTACAACATTTAGGAAGTGCATCATGAGTTTAGTTGTACCAGCTGAAAAGACAGATGTCGTACAAGGTGAAACGGATCGTGTCGAACGCATTTTAGTGGTCGATGATGATGTGCGCTTACGTACCCTGCTACAGCGTTTTTTAGAAGATAAAGGCTTTGTGGTCAAAACTGCCCACGATGCAACTCAAATGGATCGCTTGTTACAACGTGAATTATTTTCGCTCATTGTGCTCGACTTTATGCTTCCTGTTGAAGATGGCTTGAGTATTTGCCGACGTTTACGTTCTTCAAATATTGATACGCCTATTATCATGCTCACTGCGCGTGGTAGTGACTCTGACCGTATTGCAGGTTTAGAGGCAGGTGCAGATGATTACTTACCAAAACCATTCAACCCTAATGAGTTGTTAGCACGTATTCGTGCAGTACTGCGTCGCCAAGTGCGTGAAGTTCCAGGTGCACCAAGCCAAAATGTTGAAGTGGTTTCATTTGGTCCTTGGTCACTTGATTTATCTACACGGACACTAACACGTGAAGGTCAAGTTGTGACTTTAACCACAGGTGAATTTGCTGTTCTTAAAGCCTTAGTACAACATCCTCGTGAACCATTGACACGTGATAAGTTAATGAATCTTGCACGTGGTCGTGAATGGGGTGCAATGGAGCGCTCTATTGATGTACAAGTTTCACGCTTACGCCGTTTGATTGAAGAAAACCCTGCTCGTGCGCGTTATATTCAAACGGTTTGGGGTGTTGGTTATGTATTCGTTCCAGATGGTGCTGAATAATCAATTTATTAAAATAAGCCTATTTTTATAGGCTTATTTTATTTGCATTATCCAATGTTAATATCTGTATAAATACCAATAATCTATTTTATATCTCGGGATAACGCTGTGAAATTAGAGCCCATTGATCCTCAAAAATTTACTGAATTCGCTGCATATTCTGAAAAAAAACGCACAGCTTCAGAGCGTTTTCTCGACAAAATCAAGCCACGTTCAGCAGCAATGCGAACAACGGTATTGGTTTTATTTGTAGTATTTTTCAGTTTATTTATGTCTTTTTGGTTCTTTTGGAAAACTCTATATTTACCAGAGATTCAACAACATGCTCGCTTTTTAGCAGTTGAATTAGAAATGGTCAATAACCCTCGCCTACAGATTTATCATGATGAACAACAGCTTGATACAGATGAATGGCTCAAACAGCGTGTCGGTGTTGAATATGTTACTGATCCAGCAGAATTTCCCAACGTTAAAGATAAACTGATTGCCGACTTTTTTACGAGTCGCATTGAGCATCAGCTTGCAACAGAACTAAATATCAAAGATGTGACGGTCTATTTCCAATTTAAACCGAGTCCGCGCATTTGGGTACAAACCCCTGAAATGAATGGTAATTGGGTGCGTGAACCGCTCAAAACTTATGCGAACTATAGCCCTGAACTTATTTTAGCTTGGTTATTGGGAATTCCTCTGATCTCTGCTGCCATTATTTTAACTTTAGTCCGCCAATTGAATCGCCCATTGCACCGATTACAAAATGCAGCCAATAGCTATAGTAAAACAGGCAAAGCGCCCTATCTTGAAACCAATCATGGACCTCAAGAAATTCGAGAGGTAAATCATGCCTTTAATCAAATGATTTATACGCTAGAACAAACTGAGCGTGACCGCCAAATTATGCTCGCAGGCATTTCTCACGATTTACGTACTCCATTGACCCGCGTTCGCCTGAGTGCTGAAATGATGCCTGATGATGACTTTTTAAAAGAAGGTCTGATTTATGATGTCGATGATATGGATGCAATTTTGAATCAATTTATCTCTTATATGCGAGATGGTTCGGATGAAGAAATTCAAGACACCGATATCAACAACATGCTGCAAGAGCTTGTTATTCAGTTTAAGCCCCTTGATGTACGTTATACACCGCAATCTCTACCCATCATCCAAGCTCGCTCGTTGTCGCTTAAACGCATGATTGGTAACTTAATTAACAATGCCAAACGCTATGGTGCTGAGCCCATTAACCTAAGTGCTTTAGTTGAAAATGATCATATTAAAATTAGTGTTTCAGATCATGGCGAAGGTATTCCGGAAGACCAAATTAGTGATTTAATGCAACCCTTTGTTCGTGGTAATGCCGCTAGAACAGTACAAGGAAGCGGTTTAGGTCTTGCCATTGTGAAGCGAATTGTCGATTTACACCAAGGTGAATTATATATTCACAATCGACCTGAAGGTGGACTTGAAGCAATTATTTCATTACCGCTTCGACAAGAAACTGAGCAGGAAGATGTGCCACAGAATGCAATTCAAAAAATTAAACAAACACTTAGCGATCATTTTTGATGGTCGTTCAATAAAGCAACACCCAGTATCGTTTAATTATCAAACAGGCACTATTATTTCATTTAAAAATAGCAACTTAAAACACATCACCAATATTTATACCTACATTTATTGAAAAAATTAGACCTTAGCATTAGAGGCATGCACAATTCAGTTTGATGGCGGTACAATCCGTCTAGTTTTGAACAAGAATTGAGCGTAAACCATGTCTTTAGATCGTATTCGTTTAGCATCACTCCACAATAAAGTGATGAGCGCAGAGCAAGCAGCTACCTTTATCCAAGATGGCATGACTGTTGGTATGAGTGGTTTTACTCGTGCAGGTGAAGCAAAAGCAGTGCCTTTGGCACTTGTTGCTCAAGCACAAGAGAATCCTTTAAAAATCACATTAATTACAGGCGCAAGTCTAGGTAATGATCTAGATAAAAAACTGACTGAAGCAGGTGTTTTAGCACGCCGTTTACCGTTCCAAGTAGACAATACTTTACGTAAAGCCATCAACAAAGGCGAAGTGATGTTCATCGATCAGCATTTGTCTGAAACTGTTGAACAAATGCGTAACCTTCAGTTGAAAAAACCTGATGTTGCAATCATTGAAGCTGTTGCAATCACTGAAGATGGTGGCATCATTCCAACGACTTCTGTAGGTAACTCAGCAAGTTTTGCAATTTTCGCTGAAAAAGTGATTATTGAAATCAACACCAACCTAAGCCCTGCATTCGAAGGCTTACACGATATTTACATCCCAACGTATCGTCCAACACGTCAACCAATTCCGTTGACTCAAGTGGATGAGCGTATTGGTACACCTGCAATCAACATTGACCCATCTAAAATCGTGGGTATCGTGATTAATAGTGAACTCCATGACTCTCCATCTACTGTGACTGAACCTGATGATGAGACTCAAGGCATTGCAAACCACCTGATCGCTTTTCTTGAAAAAGAAGTGGCTGAAGACCGCTTACCGCCAAACCTAGGCCCATTACAAGCAGGTATTGGTTCGATTGCGAATGCAGTACTCACAGGTCTTAAAGATTCTAAATTTGAAGACTTAGTGATGTATTCTGAAGTTCTTCAAGACTGTACTTTTGAATTGATCGATGCGGGTAAAATGAAATTCGCTTCGGGTTCTTCTATTACGCTTTCTGCTAAATATGGCGAAAAAGTATTTAATAACCTTGAGCAATACAAAGACAAACTTGTATTACGCCCACAAGAAATTTCAAACCATCCTGAATTGGTTCGTCGTTTAGGTATTATTGGTATCAACACTGCGCTTGAGTTCGATATTTACGGCAACGTAAACTCTACTCACGTGTGTGGTACGAAAATGATGAACGGTATTGGTGGTTCAGGTGACTTTGCACGTAATGCACACCTTGCAATTTTTGTGACTAAATCAATTGCAAAAGGTGGCGACATTTCTTCTGTTGTGCCATTTGCATCTCACATTGACCATGCTGAACATGATGTTGATATTCTTGTAACTGAACAAGGTCTTGCTGATTTACGTGGTCTTGCACCGCGTGAACGTGCTCGTGCTGTCATCGACAACTGTGCTCATCCAATGTACCGTGATGCATTAAATGATTACTTCGATCGTGCATGTGAAAAAGGTGGTCAAACGCCTCACATTCTTCGTGAAGCACTTTCTTGGCACTCTAACTTCGAAGAAACAGGTCATATGTTGACTGCTCAAACTCAAGAGAAAAAATCTGCATAAGATTTTGGTATTGATTGAGAAATAAAGAACGCCCGAAAGGGCGTTTTTTACGTCCTTTCGAAGCGTGCTCATCAGCTTTTCCAAAGGAGTGAGATCTAACCATTCACATTCTCTATCGCTTAAACCACCTCAACAACTTTTTCTTTTTTCTCGACAAATGCAACACTCGCTTGATCTTGACGAATCATATCCACCGCTTTCTCTGCAATCATAATTGCGGGCGCATTGGTATTACCATTCACCACAAAAGGCATAATCGAAGCATCGACTACACGTAAATTTTGCACCCCATAGACACGCAGTCGCGCATCTACAACTGCCATGTCATCAACACCCATCTTACAACTGCCTACAGGGTGATAGACCGTATCTGAGCGATCACGTAACACCTGACGAATATCTTCATCTGTCTGTACGTTAGAGGTAAATAAATCTTCCTTAATCATACTTTTAAATGCATTAGACTCCATCAATTGCTTGGTTATCTTATAGCCTTTGACCATTTCTTCTAAATCTGACTCATCACCATAAAAATCAGGATCAATGAGCAAAGGGTCATCAATACTCGGCCCACTCATTTTAATCGTGCCCCGACTTTTTGGATTTAATAAGCATACATGACAAGAAATACCGTGCCCTGTATGCATGGTACGAGCATGGTTATCGACAAGTGCGACCACAAAATGCAGTTGTAAATTTGGAAGCTTCTGTTCTATTGAACTTTTAATAAATCCACCACATTCCGCAAAATTGGTCGTGATCAAACCACGGCGTTCTTTTCGATAACGCCCAATTTGCTTGACCAAATCAATTGATCCCGGAATGGATAAACCAAAAGTGCCTTCAATTTGACTGACTTTATAGCCAAAAATAAAATCGGGATGATCATGGAAATTCTTTCCCACCCCAGGTAGATGCTTCTTCACAGCAATACCATGCTGAGTTAATTCATTTTGATCTCCCACACCTGAAAGCATCAAAATTTGTGGTGACTGCATAGCACCGGCACTGAGTAAAACTTCTCGGCGTGCACGAATCTGCTTTAATTGCCCATCTTTTTTATATTCAACACCAACAGCCACGTCATTTTCAATCAAAATTCGATGTGTTTGCGCATAAATTTCAACTGTTAAATTTGGACGCTCTAGATGTGGAAATAAATAAGCACGTGCGGAGCTACAACGCTCACCATTGATATGTGTGACTTGGTAAACACCTAAACCTTCTTGTTCTTCGCCATTAAAATCATCTAGGATTTTATAACCTTGCTCTTGAGCAGCTTGAATATATTTTTCTTGTAGCGGATTTTCGCTATGTAAATCAATAACAGATAAAGGACCGTCATTGCCATGATATTGGTTTTTTATACGTCCATTATTTTCAGATTTAATAAAATATGGCAAAACGTCATCATAAGACCAACCTTCGTTACCCAATGTCGCCCAACCATCATAATCTTGACGATGCCCTCGAATATAAATCATGGCATTAATCGCAGAAGAACCACCTAAACATTTTCCACGCGGTTGATAACCCTTACGACCATTCAAACCTTTTTGCGGTACGGTTTCAAAAGCCCAATTGTTGATTTTAGTGGGAATACTGATCACGGCTGCACAGGGCACTTCAACTTTCCACCCATCGCCACCACCGCCGGCTTCTAACAAACATACAGATACATTCGGATCTTCTGACAAACGTCCTGCCAAAACACAGCCTGAACTCCCACCACCAATGACAATATAATCAAATTCCTGTTGATTCATTTCATAGTCCTTTTCTTTCTATTTTAATAATTTTACTTTTTAAACCATCATTCACTGCAACCAAATACTGAAACATCTATTTATTTTAAACGCAACTCAGCTTATTATTTATACACAACTTTCAACTCGGACGCAGTATTTTTTATATCTGGCTTGAACCCATAAAGATGTAAATCAAAAACATCGTTAAATCTTATTTTTTTCTTTTCATAAAACTTTTTCTGCTACTTTTTTACTCGGCCCAAGCGTAAAAAGACAGGAAATGTGATTTCAAATTTTTGCTCTAAATCTTGTAAATATTCAGCTAAATCTAACAATGCATGTTCAGCATACTGATCTTGATAATTTTTTATTGCCGACCATGTACTCAAATACTTGAGTAATTGCGCTGCTGTCCACTGATAAGTCATTGAAAATTTAGGAACAGTAATCTCATCAAAATCAAATGGAATCGTTTGATACGCTTCATCAATATACCGACGCTCTGCATCCCAACAGCCAGCAAGTTTTTCATAATACAGTGCCTGAATCATCGTATTGACCTGCTGATCTTGAATCTCAAGTAAGCCATAACCCACTACAGCAAGCAAACCATTTACCTTTAATGTGCGCCTAACTTCTGCATAAAATTTTTCAAAATCGAACCAATGAATCGCTTGAGCAACGGTAATAAGATCAAAACTTTGATTGGTGAATATTGTCTGTTCAGCAATTTGAATTTGATAACTGACATTTTCAAAATAAGGGGCAGATTGTAATTGGCTCTCACTCAAATCAGTTGCCACAATCTGTTCAAAATATGGTACCAAAAGCTGAGTAAACTGCCCTGAACCTGCACCACAGTCCCATGCAAAACTATGTTCAGGCGTATGTTTTAAAATTTCATGAATCACACTATGCGGATAATCTGGGCGAGCTTGTTTGTAAAGTTGGCTATTCTGAGAAAATAAATCTTTCATATGCTTCATTCTTATTTTTCTATTTAAGAATAACTTTACACTGTTTTTCTCACAAGAGAATGCATCTTGTTCGACAATTTTTCAAACTCTTGTAATGCCAAGTCAATAGATAAGAAAAACTTAATTTTGTACTGAGCGTATACTAAAAATTGTTTGCGCGATAAACTCTAAATCATTAGTCATCGGATAATAACGAAAAAAATCCTGAACAAGTTTATTGTTCAGGATTTTTAAAAATATGGTGGCGAGACCCAGGATCGAACTGGGGACACACGGATTTTCAATCCGTTGCTCTACCTACTGAGCTATCACGCCGATGGGTCGTATTAAACAATCTAAGCCCGTACACGTCAAGTATTCAAATGCATTAATTTAATCAATAGTTTGTTTTTACATCAACTTTGCTCAAATAATGTATTATTCGGTGATATTTCACTCAACAAATTAGTGCTAGAACTACTTTTATAATACATGTATACGTCCTATGACCTTTGAGTACATATAAAAAAACAGCCTTTCGGCTGTTTTTTTCATGCATTTGATGAGAACAAGATTCTTAAAATTAAACTTTGCCCAAATGTGCCAAGCAACGGTGAATAGCACCACAGCCTGGTTCAAAAACTTTCACACCTTTTTCATCTTCTATACGACAGACTTCTTCAACCAAACGCTCTGCTACACCACGCCCTCGATTGGCAGGATGCACCACAATATTTTCAAGGACTTTACTTTCACCCTGACCAGTACACCAAAGTGCACCAATAATCTTTGTATTAAATTCTGCAGTATAAAGTAAGGTATACTGAGCTAAGTTTTGCTCAAGTTGTTCTACTGCATCTTTACCATCACCGAATTCAGGACTTGTGTCGTACAATCGCTCAAGCTGATTGCGAACTTCCTCATTTTCAAGCGAAGTTTTAGCATGTACGGTAATAGGCATTGATTAACCCTCCAGAGCAATCTAATATGCGGTGATTTTCGTCACCACGAAAAAACATTTTTACATCAAGGTTTTATTTTTGACGTCTTTTGAGGAACGTGTCCATGGCGCAACGTATCAGTGAAGTTGTAAGAAACACCAACGAGACTAAAATCCGAGTTCGTTTGAATTTGGATGGTACGGGTCAAGGCACCCTCAATACAGGTATTCCATTTTTAGACCATATGATTGATCAAATCAAGCGTCATGGCTTATTTGACATTGATATTGAGTGCGATGGCGATCTTGAAATTGATGATCACCATACTGTTGAAGACTGTGGAATTACCTTAGGTCAAGCATTTGCTCAAGCTTTGGGTGATAAAAAAGGCTTAAAACGCTACGGTCATTTTTATGCACCGCTCGATGAATCTTTAAGCCGTGTAGTGGTCGATTTATCGGGTCGTCCAGGTTTATTTATGGATATTCCATTCACTCGTGCCATGATTGGTCGTTTTGATGTCGATTTATTCTCAGAATTTTTCCAAGGTTTCGTCAATCACTCACTCATGACTGTACATATTGACAATTTGAAAGGTAAAAACAGCCATCACCAAATTGAAAGTGTATTTAAAGCCTTTGCTCGTGCACTTCGTATGGCATGTGAAATTGATCCACGTGCTGAAAATACTGTGGCATCAACAAAAGGATCTTTGTAATGACCCGTATTGCCCTTCTTGATTATGGCATGGGAAACCTACATTCTGCTGCCAAAGCACTTGAACATGTTGGCGCAACGGTTGATGTAACCAATGATCCAAAACTCATTGCCCAAGCTGATAAGATCGTATTTCCGGGTGTTGGTGCGATGCGTGACTGTATTCAAGGCATGCATGAAGCTGGTATTGATGAAGTTGTGCGCCATGCTGCATTCAATAAGCCTGTTTTAGCAATTTGCGTCGGTATGCAGGCATTGCTTGAAACTTCCGAAGAAAATGGCGGTACAAATGCGCTAGGCATCTTCAAAGGTGCTGTAAAGCATTTCCCTGATGTTGAAGGCTTAAAAGTGCCCCATATGGGTTGGAATCAGGTGCATCAAGCCGATCCATCACATCCAATGTGGAAAGACATTGAGCAAGATGCTCGCTTTTATTTTGTACATAGCTACTATGTTCAACCACAAGATCAAAGCCTAGTTGCAGCGACCTGTAATTATGCCTTAGATTTTTGTACTGCAATTCATAAAGAAAATTTATTTGCAACACAGTTCCACCCTGAGAAAAGTCATACGGCAGGATTACAGTTATTGAAAAACTTTGTGGAATGGAAAATATAATTTAGATTTCCTTCATATCTGAAAATCTATAATACAGAGATCAAGTAACTTCGGTTACTTGATCTTTTTTTATAGTTAGATAACATTATTTTGAAATAATCGTATTTTTATTTTCAAGATTAATTCCACATATCATTTAAAATAATAAAGAGTATTTATGAAAAATAGAAATAAAACAAATCAACCTTCTGCTTATGTTGCTGATGGTCGTTGTGGTCGTGCGACCTATATTGCTTGGAACTTCCTCATTACCTTAATCATGTTTGTCTGTTTTGCCATTGTGATTACAATCTATTGGAGCAGTATTAGCGTACTCATCACTATGAATGAAGCCACACCTGAAACAGCAGATCAAATTATAAATGCCATTGCTCCGATCAATGCTTTTGGATCGCTGATTA
Source organism: Acinetobacter sp. TY2 (assembly GCF_046269225.1). Lineage (NCBI taxonomy): Bacteria > Pseudomonadati > Pseudomonadota > Gammaproteobacteria > Moraxellales > Moraxellaceae > Acinetobacter > Acinetobacter sp. TY2. Next base: position 39,375 of record NZ_JBJZOR010000001.1, on the reverse strand, counting down.
ATTTTATTTTTATGTATTTTATGTTTGTTTTTTCCATTAAGCGTTTACATGATTTCAATAAATCAGGTTGGTTTTCCTTATTTAACCTCATCCCCATTGTAAATCTACTTTTTATCGCATGGCTCTCTATGAACATTGGTGATGAAGGCAAAAATGATTTCGGCTATCCACGCCCAACAAAAAAATGGGAATATATTCTTGCTTGGATCTCAATTATTTTCACTAGTCTAATTGGACTCAGTCTAATTGTCGCTTTAGTTCAAGTTTTTAAATTTTTATAAAAACTCATAAATCTAGCTATTTCGAATACAACTCCAAGATGGCCAAATCAATCTGAAATGTGATTACAACATCACTTTTCAGATTCATCACGCATGACAAAACCGCCTTCTATCGGTTGAACGCTAATTTTAATGTCGGCTTTTAAATTCAATGCCGCATAACGGTCTTTAATTTCACCCATAAGTTGCTCCATCGTTACATGACTCAAATCAAGCTCAGACTCAGCATAAGCTTTGGCAACCAGATCAGCTCGGCTATCTTGCTTTGTATCACTGCTTCTACGTTCTGTCATGCCTACAAGTTTGACCAACTCAACTAAACTTTGTGCACTCGAGGGTGTTGAGTTCTGTAGCCATTTACTCATGGTACCTTTTGAGGATTCCAAAACACTCACGAGATCAGATGCTTTAATATTTTTTTCTTGAATGAGTTGTTTTAGACGCTTAGCACCTTCAACAAATAAATCATCATCCTTATCTGACATAAAACAATCTCCATTTTTCAATGTGTTAAAACTATCATTTTTTCAGCAAAATTTGTTATAAACATTCTAATTCTTCATCGTGAATATTGCCTGTGTTAGCACTTAAAAATGAACTTCCCAATACAATACAGTGTATAGAAAAAATAATTTAATTGTATGCATATAAATTTCTATTAGCAAAGTAAGCATTAATGATTTCTTTTTGGGTGCATCATTAAGCATGGTGTAACCATTTTCTGCATTTATAAACATTCTAGTATCCATATTCCTACGATTCTGAACTCCTCTAGACCATATTTTAAACATACCTAATCAGTTAGTTTTATCTTAGAACAAATTTTTGATTTTTCTTTATTAGATAAATCAAAAATATATTTATCAACATAAAAATCAATATCTTTAGATAAATATGTGTTTATAAGAACCTTACAATTTTCAATTGCTCCATATGGCGATTCATTTATTCGACTACTGCTACTTATTCTTTGCAGAAATGGTTTGTTTTTCTTCAATAGAATTAATGTAGAAATATCAATATTTCCTCTATCTGAAAAATTTGTTGAAACTTCAACACTTTCTTCATTTATTTTTTTTAATTTAGCGTTGTCATAATATGAAATTTTATAATAATCAGTATTTCCTATTTTTAAACGATAAGCATTTTCTCCATACTTATCTGTATACTCAAACAGACATATTTTATTTTTTCCAACAGTAGAACAACTGTAATCTTTAGCTTTTGCCTCACAAGAAATTGAAATAAATAAGCCTATAAATATTAAAAAAAACTTATTTTTTATTTTTACATTGATCATACTTCATAACCTTTTTAAACTTGTCCAATTCTGGACTTTGGTAGGAAACAAAAAGAATAAACAATTAGGTATTCATTACACCCAAATCGCAAGTGATCATTGGTACAGTTTCATCACTGGTTTTAAAAACTGTAAACAAAGTATTGCTAAGTTTTTTACCGTAGGTATTGAAGGTAATAATTGTAAAATAAGGCATCGAATTAGGCGGGGTTTAGAAGAAGTTGTAATTTCTCAAAAAATGCCGGGGATTTTCTCAGGGGTACTAGCATCCAAAGCTTCGTTAATCTGACGCATGTGTTTTCATGTTAGACCTTTTACCTGATGGAGGGTTGTAGTCCCTTTCCTCTGTTAAATACCAATGAAAGTAAAGCACCTTGACAATATGGATGTAAATTAAGCAATTCGGGATAAATATCAACTACCCATTGTGTAACTATCAATTCATTGCGCTCTATGCCAGTACATTTGTTACCTTGGTCATCATTTTATTTTTGGCAATATTTCTATTTGTACCTAGTTTGGACGAGATTCAACAACGTAGATGGAACGTAAATAACCTCAAACAATACAGCCTTGATATATCAAAGTATGACAGACAAACCTGCGTCAAAGTTTTGACTAAAAAATGGGTATTGGGAAAATATGGATCACTATATGATTAACCCTAAATAATTTGAGGCGGTACTTTGAATAATAGCTAAAGCCAATTTTCAAAGCATCGGGCTTTAATCTATGCTGATTTTTTGCTTTTTTATATTATAAATAAATGTAGTTGTAAATTTATTTAAATTAAATCCAATGCCTATTACATCATTGTTTTTTTATAAAAAACCCTGAGTTATTTTTAATATTCAGTACACTTAAATCATTAGTTTCTAATAAACTTTGCACAGTCATATCAGAGCAGTATTCAAAATTTAATTTTTTAGTAGACTGACATGGCTTAATAAAGTTATTTAAAGCATTGTTCAACGCTTTTTCAGGGCTATTTTTTAATTTTAAATAATCAGAAAGAGTAATTTCTTTTTTATTTTGTAAATTTACTGTGTAATATTTTGAAAAATACCTTACTGTAGCATTACTTGTATTGTAATCAACCGAGAAACTTATAAAGTTGTTTAATTTATAAAGTTGTTCAAAGCTAATTTCTGTTGGGTAGGCATTATCCTTTGTATCAAAATTAACTTGAATAAAACTTTTAATAGAATTATTAAAATTAGTAAATTCTTTCAAGGGTATGGTTGGATAGTCACCAGTTAATTGATGATTATAAATAGGCTTTATTTCATTACTTTTTAATGGGGTTTCCAAATCTTTGGAAAAAGCCACAGAGGTGATTAAACTTAATAATATCGTCTTAATTATCATGATGCTTTCCAAAAAATCGTGTGTCCTGCTACTACTTTACCAACTATTTCCTCTTGCTTTTTACTACCTGTACAGATAACCCTCTGACTTTCCAAACATCAGAAGATGCTTTCAGTAAACCGCCCTGTTTTGTTTTAACCCCATTCGTAGCTAAATAATAAGTTGTATGAGGTTTATTATCGTAATAAAGCTGTTCAGCATTAAGAGTTTGTTCAATAGGTAATTCATTAAAAAAGATAGGACTAGTCATTTTTATATTCTTAAAATTATTGTGACAAAGTTAACATAAAAAGTAATTACGATAAAGTCGTACACAAACCATTTCCAATGAGAACCGAGCAAGTGCCTACGAGCAATTATCTGCTATAAAAGTTTTGCACCTCTCCGCCCTTTTCTATGATTATAAATTTTCTGTTGCGACTAAATGAAATTAACTGAGCAAGAACTCCGTAGAATATCCCCTAAAATGGGCAGTGGAAGATTTAGATGACTAATCCAAATGATAATTTAGATGTGCAACTTTATATTTTATAGGCGCATTAAAAATGCTGTATTCAGGAGTTAGAGAAAGCAATAAGCCGATTGAACTATCAATTCATTGCGCTCTATGTCAGTGCCTTTGTTACCTTGGTCATCATTTTATTTTTGGCAATATTTCTATTTGTACCTAGTTTGGACGAGATTCAACAACCTAGATCAGACGTTGCATGGCTAGAACAGAAAAACAGCTTAGACATCAAAAATTGTGATGGAAAAGCATGTGTAAGGATTATGAAAAATAACTGTCATGGAATAGACAAAGATTACTGTGTGATTGACACTAAATAATTTCAGGCGGTACTTTGCTCTGCTCTTGGTCACGACCAAATAAATACAGCAGTCACAAAGTTGCCCGACTTTGAAAAATGGCTTTAGCAATATTTCAAAGCATCGAGCTTCTATTCAAATTACTTATATTTTTTTAAGAATTTAATCCTTTCTTGTATCATTTCTGTAGAACATTCTAAGCTCTCTAAACGACCATTTGAGCCACTTTCTTCTTCAGAATAAATATTACAATTAGCTTCTTTTTTAGAAACCCAAGCCCTTTGCAAAGATTTTAATTCGCTTGCTTTAACTTTAGTAAGTTGCTTTATTTTGTGTTGATAAACAATATTTAAATTACTGTCGTACTTATCATATCTTTGTGCAGCACATTCAATCATTTCAATTTGATTTGGTTCTTTTAGGGAGCAAACTGAACTAATAGAATCAGCATAACAAGATGTTGTTAAAAGCAATAATATTCCAAATAATGGTTTTTTATTCATAACAATCACATTTCATTCCTTTTTCAAACCAATCCGCCTCACCACGTCTACGTGGAGGTAATCCAGGAGCTGAACCACCTTCCCAGAGATGAGCCATATCTCGTAAAGTATCAGGAATTGTTTCAATTTTACCACTTTTAAGGGCTTCACTAATCTGTCGCATATGTTTACGCGTTAGACCTTTTTTACCTGGTGGAGGGTCTTGTAATCCCTTTCCTCTGTTAAATACCAATGAAAGTAAAGCACCTTGACAATGTGGGTGTAAATTAAGCAATTCGGGATAAATATCAACAGCCCATTGCGAATATCGTTTTTTGACAAATAATGCCATTTGAATAGATGTATCCTTCGATATTTTAATATCTTGAATACCTGCTGTTGCATTCTGAGCTACAGTTCCTTTTAGACCCTGAACTTTAACTAATCTTTCAATTTGAGCTGGTGTATAGAATTGAGCTAAATCTTTTCTAATCTGCTCTTTAGTTTGTTGTCCTAGATCGTATCCGATTCCTAGTGTTACTCCACTATCTTTCATTGTTCCTTTACCCTTTCCAGGAACATAAGGAACAGGAATATTTCCTTCCCAAGCAACAATGGCATCCATAAGTTCTTGAGAAAGCTTAATTGTTCCTTTCGTTGTTTCAATTAAAATAATACCCTTTACAACACACTCAGGTGGACAAGGATCTTTCTTTTTATCATCTATCAAACGATTAACTAAATTTTGCTGTGAATTGACAGGTTGTAAATTTGAAGGAGCAGAGCTTCCCGAACTTCCGCCCCCTGCATCACCAACAACATGCGATTGTTGATATAATATTTTCGCTCCACAGGTCAAAGAATCCCCTACAAAAGCCACTGCCTTACCATCAAAAATGACATGATCATTGCTTTTAACAACGGTTGACCAACATTTACATTTAGGACAGAAATGCCCATCTCCTGCTGTGACAAAAGTATTGCCTTCTTGAGAACTTCTTAACTGTGTAGAAGGAATAATTCCACCGTGATCAGTCGGTGCATTGTGAATCGCAAAACCTTTCATAATCTCAGTCCTTAAAATTTAGTCATGACTAAGAAAATTCTTAGGTGTTGGTTGATCTTTAAAAATACGGATCGTGATTCCTGTAGCAGAACTATCCACAATTTCATCGCCATTTTCTAAACGACGACTAACAGATAACCCTCTAACTTTCCAAACATCCGAAGATGCTTTCACCAAACCACCCTGTTTTGTTTTAGCCCCATTCGTAGCTAAATGATAAATCGTATGAGGTTTATTATCGTAATAAAGCTGTTCAGCTTTAAGAGTTTGTTTAATAGGTAATTCATTAAAAAAGATAGGACTAGTCATTTTTATATTCTTGAAATTATTGTGACAAAGTTAACATAAAAATCAATTAAGAAAAAGTGATACACAAATCATTTCCAATAAGAACCGAGCAAATGCCTACGAGCAATTATCTGCTATAAAAGTTTTGCCCCTCTCCGCCTTTTTCTATGATTATAAATTTTCTGTTGCGACTAAATGAAATTAACTGAGCAAGAACTCCGTAGAACATCCCCTAAAATGGGTAGTAGAAGATTTAGATGACCAATCCAAATGATAATTTAGACGAGCAACTTTATATTTTATAGGCGCATGAAAAATGCTGTATTTAGGAGTTAGACAAAATAATTTACAAGCTCCGATTGAACTATCAATTCGTTACGCTCTATGCCAGTACCTTTGTTACCTTGGTCATCATTTTATTTTTGGCAATATTTCTATCTGTACCTAGTTTGGACGAGATTCAACAACCTAGATCAGACGTTGCATGGCTAGAACAGAAAAACAGCTTAGACATCAAAAATTGTGATGGAAAAGCATGTGTAAGGATTATGAAAAATAACTGTCATGGAATAGACAAAGATTACTGTGTGATTGACCCTAAATAATTTCAGGCGGTACTTTGCCCTGCTCTTGGTCACGACCAAATAAATATAACAGTCGCAAAGTTGCCCGACTTTGAAAAATGGCTTTAGCCATTTTTCAAAGCATCGAGCTATTTATTATTTTTTACATTCAGATAAATATTTTTCAATCATGAAATTAACAATATCCGTTTCTCCTCGAGCTTCTCTTGTTTTTTCCTTGTTATAAGTGCTCCATACTTCATCCCAATGATCTTTAATATAAGTAACCATACATTCTTTATACGGTTCTGGAGTGCTTTCATGAATGTGTATCAAGAATTTTTCTTGATGTTTAGCTTTTGAATTAGTACAACCGAATAATGAGATCATAAGGATTAGTCCTATGCTTAATTTTTTCATTTTTTATTGATATATCCTTCATCAATAGACATAGGTTCTCATTATTGAAATATAGATTTCAAAGTATCTATTTTATAGTTAAATTTAATAATTGCATTCAACTTCTTTACTCAGCATGAAGATAGATATTTTTTTTTCAACCAGTTCTTCTGTTGGAGAGGTTTCTCTAAAATCTAAATTTAATCTTATATTTGTTTTAAATAAAAAACCCCCCAATAAAGTCAATAATACCATTGTGGAAACAAATATAATCTTATTATTTATTTTTGATTTATAAAAAATTGTTAAATAAATAACAAACAATAATAGTAAATTTTTTAAAAACCCGTAACTAAAGAAATAATATTCTTTAAAACCATTTAACTGCATTAGCCAAACATCAAATATTCCAAAAGTTTTAAAAGGACAATATACATTAACAATAGAGAATGAAAATATTGTAATTAAGGATATAATTAAAACCAAATAAATTTTTCTAAACATTAGCTTTCTGCTCTAATCCCTATACCTATTGTTTGCGACTCATCCTTATCATTTCCTGCTGTAAATTTAAATTTACCGTCATACCATAAGAAAACTGAATCGCTTCCATCAGTAGACCCAGCATTAACACAACCATTTTTCACAAATATATCTCGAAAATCATCATAAGTAGTGGCTCCTCCAGTGCCATTTTCCTGAGCAACAATAATAACTTCTCCTGTTGCAGATACTCCTAACCCAGCTCTTCCACTTCTATTATCACCTGCATGAAGTGCAGCATATTTTGAATTACTTCTTTGTGTTAAATATTTTTATGTTGTGGTAAAGGTTCACCTTTTAGCACAGCACCAGTCAAAGTCTTATTATATGTATTACTTATTCCATATTTTAATCCATTAACAATTAAGGGACAAAGCCCACCTATTCCAGTATAAAATCCTTGCTTATTATTTAGATCTCCTTGCCCCATATACCAACTATAGTCTTGCTTTTGAGCAATGTAGAACATTAAAGGTGAACTACCACCATATAATTTACCAGTACCTAATAATACAAAACCTTGATTAATTGAATCTTTAGCTGGTACTGGATCATGACCAGCAACAACATCAATATATCCATCTCTTGTTAAGCTATACCAACATGCATTAATGCAGACTGTTAGTTTTGCTTTAGATTGTGCTCGAATTACAGTATCACTAAAAAACTCTTCTTCTTCACGAACTATAGGTACTAATCTAGACTTTCCTTTAATTTTTATAACATGGAACCCATTATCTATTCTATATTCAATATTAGACATTTTAAATCCTTTAATTTTTTGTTTTTAAATTCGTAATAATTTTTATTAAATATTCCTGACTTTTCAAATCCCAGTTTAAGTTTTCAATGTAATTTAATATATAATGATATCTAGATAAGCCTTGCATTATTACAATATCTGATCTTTTATTAGAAAATTGCTTTTTATGTTGTTCTGTTGCTTCATTTAATATGTTGAACTGCTCTGAAATTGAATCAACACCCTCTTCATTTGTATGAAATTGCCTTAAATTTTTTTCTAAATTTAAAGGTTCTCCGTTAATTTCAATATTTTTCACTTCTGGAATATTCTTAGGAGGAATAAAGTAGGCAACTCCATTTTCAGCAATCCAAACTTCTTTTAGTGGAGAACCATTAATCAATAACTTATCTGTTAAATTTATTTTTTTCCCATCTAAACGTTCTATTCGAGCAAGAATTCCCATTACAGGAAAATGAACATCAGGAGTTATTTTAGCTTTAGGAATTACATCACATGGAGGCAGTAAATGCTGTAGATGTGTAGCCTTTAGGCTAGCAACTGATGCTTCATTGAAAATATGTTGCCCTGCAAAAACTTTAAACTCCCCAGGTGTTTTTATAATTATACCATCAGAGGAAATAATAATTTGTGAACCACCAGCCATGACTATGCCATTTGTAATTATATAGATAGAATTTCTTTAGTATAACTTAATAATTTTATAAATATGACTTTTATTGTTACCATTCAACTTCAAGATAGTATTGTTATAGCAATCGACAACAAGGATCTTCTTTTAAAAGATAAAAAATTAGATGAATATCAAGAATATGAAGATTCAAAACTATATGCATGGCATAGTGGAATTATCACTGGTACAGGTGAACACTATGTCATTGATAAAGCCATTCGCCTCTTTATCAATAATGCTGAATCTGACCTTGAAAAGCTCCCTGCATGCTTGAATATTTCAAGACAAATTAGAGAGATGGAAGTTGGACAGCATGAACAAATTCAATTATCTAAAATTTTGTACTCCAGTTATAGTGAAAATGGAGCAAAACTTTTTGCAGTAGAATTAAATGAAGAGTCTGGTTTGTATCAAACCAGTGAATTTAAAGAAAATGACTTAATCATTTGGCTATTCAATCAAAATATTCAAAGCATTACAGAACATTTAAAAACTTTATATGCCAATCCTCGCCCCCGATCTTCATTCACTCGAGTCGAAGACTGGATTGATTATTATATTTCAGCCATTGCAAAAATATATGAAAAACAAAGTCATATTGATTCTTAGATGAGCAGTAGCTTTGATATATTTTTTCAAACTAAAGATCACTATTTTTATCAATACATTGAAAATAATAGAAACTTTATTTGAAATAAACGATTAATTATTTTAAATACTTTTAGAACCCTTGAAAGTATTGCTATCAGATGGTTTCATTTAAGATTAGCATATAAATGCTCTTATATAACCCAACAACAAATAGAATATGCAGATGCCTATGCTGCGCTTTTATTCTATCAAGAATTACACGCTAGAGGCTTAATTTAGCCACTACGATAGAAAAATTGGCTTCATGATTAGGAAAATTGGGCTTTCTTGGCAATAAAATCCATGACTAGCACTTAGAAATTGATCAATACTTTGCTAAGATTAGCGCCAATAAATTCCTTATGAAATTAGGCAAGGAGCGAAAGCATGCTGATCATCCCTGCAATTGACCTGAAAGATGGCAAATGTGTTCGTTTAAAACAAGGTCGTATGGAAGACGATACTGTATTTTCTGATGATCCTGTAGCCACTGCACAGCATTGGGTCAATGAAGGTGCACGCCGTCTACATCTTGTTGATTTAAATGGTGCTTTTGCAGGTACGCCTATTCATAAGCCTGTGGTTGAAGCGATCTGTAAAGCACAGCCTGAACTACCTATTCAAATTGGTGGCGGTATTCGTTCATTCGAAACTATTGAACACTACTTAGATGCAGGTGTGTCTTTTGTCATCATTGGTACAAAAGCAGTTCAAGACCCTGAATTTGTAGAAGAAGCATGTAAGAAATTTGCAGGTCATATCATTGTCGGTATTGATGCTATTAATGGCATGGTTGCAACCGATGGTTGGGCGAATGTTACAGATGTTAAAGCGACTGATCTTGCGAAACGTTTTGCAGATGCAGGCGTATCAAGCATTGTGTATACCGATATTGCCCGTGATGGCATGATGCAAGGTGTAAACGTTGAACAAACCGTTCATCTTGCTCAATATTCTGGTTTACCTGTGATTGCTTCAGGTGGCGTAACTAACCTAGATGACGTTCGCAACTTAAAAGGTCAACCCGGTATTTTAGGTGCGATTACTGGTCGTGCCATTTACGAAAACACTTTGAACTTACGTGAAGCACAATTACTTTTAGATACGCAGTCGCTTTAAGTCATTCCGTATTTAAACCCAAAAAGAGGTCGATATGACCTCTTTTTTCTTTGTGATAATGTTCTATTTTCATTGTTATCTAGCCTTATCATTTTACCGAAAGATTCATTTTAGCTCCCATGTCTATATTTTTAAGCCCTTGGATGCAATCCAAAGCACCTCAATTGGTTCTAATTTTTATTACCATTATTTGGGGTGGTAGTTTCCTAACGGTGCAATATGGTCTGAACTTTAGCAGCCCTATTTTATTTGTCGCTTTACGTTTTGCAGCGGCTGCCATTGCCGTGAGTATCATTTCATGGCGAAATTTAAAAGGCTTCAATTTAAAAGAAATTGTTGCAGGTGCGTGTATTGGTGCTGTCATTGCAATTGGCTATGGTACGCAAACCGTTGGGCTACAAACCATCAGTAGTAGTGAGTCTGCATTTCTAACTGCGCTTTATGTACCACTAGTACCTATTTTTGTTTGGATCATTTTTAAAACTAAAACCCATCTAATGACATGGCTCGGCGCAGGTTTGGCTTTTCTTGGCTTAGTATTTTTAACAGGAAATGGTTTTGGCTCTATTCAACTGAATGATGGGCAAATTTTGACACTACTTGGCTCAATTGCCATTGCCTTTGAGATTATATTGATCGGTCATTTTGCTGGTTCAGTGAATGTCCGCCGTGTAACCGTTCTGCAACTCATTTTTGCATCATTATTTTGTTTTTTACTTGCACCTTTCATTGGTGAAACACAATTACCCATGTTTGATTGGCGATTATTAATGGTTCTCATTGGGCTTGGCTGTGCGAGTGCAGGCATTCAACTGGCAATGAATTGGGCACAACGCGTAGTCGATCCGTCACAAGCTGCCATCATTTATGCAGGCGAACCTGTGTGGGCAGCAATCTTTGGGCGAATCGCAGGTGAGCGTTTACCGATAATTGCTTTATTTGGTGGTTTACTCGTGGTACTTGGTGTGATGGTCAGTGAGTGGAAGCCAAAATTTTTACAAAAAATGGAAAAAGAGATAAAGCCATAATGTTTTCAAAATGGCTTATGATCTCACTTGAAAATTTACGACAGATGTCTTTATGAGCACTTTATAAAAAATCACATGGCTTAAAATATTCAACATTCGGCATTGGATCATAAAAATGATGAAGCAATGCCTTCCATTCTAAATATGCCTCAGACTTTCTAAAGCCTTCTGTATGATGCTCAAGCGTATCCCAATGCACCTGTAAAATATAATGCTCTACATTCGTATGATGTTGCATGAGCTGTAACTGTTGGAAACCTGCGGCTTGCTGAATAATTTCTTTGGCAATATTAAATGCCTGTTCAAACGCAGCAGATTGCCCCACACTTACGTGTAAATGTACATGCTCAATAATCATGAAATATGAATCTCGTTAAGGAACAGGTTTATCTTCATTTAACACAATTAATCCACGTACAGCTCGGTAAACAATCCAAATCCAAGAAATAAAAATGACCGCTACACAAAAAGTAGTGCCAGCAAATGCAACACCCGCAAATGCATTTGGATTATCTAATGTCATGAACAAAAAGAAAAAAGGTACAAAGGCTAAGATATTCCAAATCAAATACCACCAAAAGGTACGAATTTGCCATTTAAAATGACTTTCATAAATCGTACCTCGGACTGAATCCAATTTAACGTAGTTAATAATCAATGCGATGACAGCCAAAATCCCTGCCGAAAAAATTGCAATCATATATAAAATATAAAGAATAAAAGTTAATGACTTACTGTTATTTGAATCCATATCTTTATCTCCAATCGCATTTCCAAAAGATTAAATTTTGAAGGTGTTTAAAGGTGAAACCAACCATACTATTAATAATAGATTTAGAAAAATTGTACAAAAGTAAATATTGCGAAACGGTTGTTTTTGCGTTTTATGTCGTAAACGTTGTTGTGCTAACCACGCAGATGGCCAACCACCCAAAAAGGATAAGATATGTAATGTATTTTCAGGTACACGGCGCTCACCTTGCTGAGCCGCTTCTTTATCTTGAGCATAAAACCAATACGTCATCGCATTGATAATAAAAACAAAGAGTAAAACTAGACTTGGCAATAAACCAGCAAAACTCAATCCTGCCAAAGCAATGATATAAATTACTGCCGCAATTTGCATAGGTTGTAATTTTTGTTTCTGTGCCGCAGCATAATTACTTTTAGACTGTGCAGATTTTTTCTTTGTTTGCGAAGCTTTTAAATACGTCACTTGCTTGGCTTGATAGCGTCCATGACCATCAAGCTGAACCACATATTCCAAAGCACAACCCTCGATTGGACGAGGACCGCGCTGTGCAAAGTCTTTAATATGTAAAAATACACGATCTTTGCTTGCATCATTGGGTTGAATAAAGCCGTAACCTTTATCATCAAACCATTCTACTAAACGTCCTTGATCGCGCATTTAAACCTCTTTATTCATAGACCTAAAACTAGGTGAAAAACCGTTAAGCTGTGACGAATTTTAATCGTTCAATCAGCATATTACGCATTTCTTTCGGATTTTTCTGCAAAATATCATCGCCAGTACGACCTTCGGCTTGATTAATTTGAGCCACTTGCAAACGCATCATCCAAAAACGCCCTGCAGCCATTGCCAAATACAACTCTAAACACGATTTTTCATCTGAAGTTAAAGGACGAATCATTTCATAAGCTTCAAGAAATGCTTGTGCTTTATCTTCATTCAACGTTACATCAGGATATTCAGTACAGAAATCATTGAGCGTAATCGCAATATCAAACAACAATTCATCTTGATTCATTTCATAAAAATCTAAAATACCTGTCAGTTCCTCCCCCTCAAACAAAGTATTGTCACGGAATAAATCTGAATGGATTAAACCTTTCGGTCGATCAGGATACATCACTGTCAAAACTTCATATAAACCCAATAAATTATTCAAAATAGTCTTATCGGAATCATCTAGTGTAGGCTTAATCTGACGTGCAACATTGTACCAATACGCATGATCACGCGCCTCAGCACGAACCAAAGGAAAGTTTTGTAATGCTACATGCATTTTAGCTTGAGCAATTGCAATCGCTTGTGTTTGCTCAAGTGATGCAGGCATCGGATGATCACCCAACATCCGAGGTGCAATTTGTGCAGGTTTTTGCTTTAATTCATGAATCGCTTTACCACTATGACTTAATGGTACAGGGACAGCCAAACCTTGCTGCCCAAGATGTTCAAGTACAGGAACCAACTCACCTGCGCCCTGTTCATCAAGGTTTTCAAATAAGGTCAAAACATACTGTTTTGCATCTGCACACACAATAAAATAGTTGGTGTTTTGAATACCGCCCTGAATCGGAATCAGATCATTCACCTCCAGTCCATAAGGTGCTGCGAAGTCCTGAACTTCCTTTAAACTCAAAGTGGTATAAACCGACATATAAAACCTGCGAAAAAACTTACATAAGTTTGATAGAATACCCTCTTGAGTTACCAAGGTGTAGCACCTATGTAGCTTAGTTTCATAATCGACTGTTATTTTTGGAAAAAATTATGCTCGCTAAACGTATTATTCCTTGCCTAGACGTAGATAACGGTCGTGTGGTGAAAGGCGTTCAATTTCTTGATATTCGTGATGCAGGCGATCCTGTTGAAGTTGCACGTCGCTACAATGAACAAGGCGCAGATGAAATTACCTTTTTAGACATTACCGCTACCTCAAATGGTCGTGATACGACGTATCGCACTGTAGAGCGTATGGCTGAAAGTGTTTTTGTTCCACTCACTGTCGGTGGTGGTGTACGTAAAGTTGAAGATATCCGTTTATTACTCAATGCAGGTGCAGACAAAGTCAGCATCAACTCCGCAGCAATTTATAATCCTGAATTTGTACAAGAAGCATCACAACGCTTTGGCGCACAATGTATTGTCGTTGCGATTGATGCGAAAAAAACTGGTGACAACAAATGGGAAATATTCACCCATGGCGGTCGTAAAGAAACAGGGATTGATGCAATTGAATGGGCTGTGAAAATGGCTGAATATGGAGCAGGCGAATTACTCGTAACCTCAATGGATGCCGATGGGACTAAAGCTGGCTACGATCTTGCGCTAATGCGTCAAATCAATGATCGAGTGACTATTCCAACAATTGCATCAGGTGGTGTAGGTAATTTACAACATTTAGCCGATGGTATTTTACATGGTGGTGCAGATGCCGTTTTAGCCGCGTCTATTTTCCACTTCGGTCAATATACCATTCCTGAAGCGAAACAATATCTTGCTGATCAAGGGATTGAGATGCGTCTATAATTTAAAAAATGCAGACCAAAGAGTGTAAAAATTACACTCTTTTTTACACTCAAAACAGCTAAAATAAAGATAAAAAAAAGGAGCCCTAAGACTCCCTATTAACTGAGAAAAGATAAGAAATACGCTTTCAAACCTTTAAAAAAAATAAACATTCACTTTTACTCGCAAATCCAATATATATCAGCCATATACCTAGATATTGACCAATTACGCCTATTTTTATGACAATACACGACAGTTTGTGATGTTTAAACTTTAAGATAAGGCATCGACACGATTATCCGCTTGAACTTCAGTTTCAAGCATTTTGATGTTTTCAGCCGCCAACATTTTTACAGGAAAATACTGTTCCACTGTTTTTGACAACCATTTTGCTACAGGTTTTGGTAAGGTTATTCCCAATGGATTTTGCTCTTTTAAATCTATTGAAGACACCACACGTGTTCCCATAATATAATCAAACCAAGGCTTGGTCACACACCAGTTGGCATCTTGATTTGAGTTCATATGATGATCATAGTGCCATGGAATCGTCTTTTTCGCCCAATCAGGTTCTAAATGTGAACGACGATGAATATAATAATAATTGCAGGCACAATAGACGGTTGAAAGTGCCATACCTTTTGAAACAGGTAAAAATGCTGTACCAAATGCTGCAACCACAACAGCTAAAGATATCACTTCATTTTTTGTACGCCAATTTGATAAACCTTCGACATAACCATCATCAAAAAAACTTTGCTTTCTCACTTCACGATGATGTTCCCAATGTGACTTCATACTATGTGGTACAGGGCTAAAACGTGGCTTTCCTGTACGATGCGTACCATGCAAAATATATTTATGTGCAAACCACTCAAAGCCATTGGCAATTACAATGCCGGCAATAAAACCTTTAATCATTATCAGCTCTCCTCTTTATATCACTCAATATACCCCTGCTAATTTGATGAATCTTGACCCTAAAAAACCGTTTCGTTGACAAATTGCGACAAATTGATTCAAATATTCTAAAAGATAATCTCAAACTCATTTAAAATGAGGGTTAGAACCCTACAACATCTGCTGAAAGGCTTGGAAATCATGTTTAAATTCTCTATAGTCAAGCGATATTGACTTAATACGACAACTTATTCTCACTACAACAAGAAAGGCCATAAAGATGCAACGGATAAAGGATTATGCCGGCTCAGTCTATGGTGGTTTGGGGCACTTGCTTTATGCATTTTGTCAGACCCGAAAACTAGACATTTCCGAACAATTACAACAGGTTCAAAATTTAGAGCGTTTTGATTTTGCACTTTGGCGGGACATACTCAAGCAAATGAGTCATGACATTAAAAGTCCTGCTCTCGGATTAGAAATTGCGGAACATGTTCAACCTAAACACTTGGGTATTATTGCTTATATTGCACAATCGAGTGAAACCCTCGGTGAGGCTTTGGCACGTTATCATGACTTTCATCGCTTGATTTATGATGGCAGTCCACTACAACTCAATAGATGTAATGAATATATTTCAATCCGTTGGGGAAAATTGCCTGAACATCTGACTACACAAGTTACCGATGAAATTGCGATGGCATTGATGGTGCAATTTTTACGACATTTTTTGTCACTAGACGACATTTTTTTACATGAAGTACACTTTTGTCAAACTGCGCCAAAAGATATTAGCTTTTATAAAAAATACTTCCGTTGTAAGGTCAAATTCTCACAACCTTATGCAGAATTGCTTTTTGATCCATATATTTTAAATACTGAAATTAAACATGCCGATCAAACTTTACAAAAACTTTTGATGCAACAAGCGACATCTTTATTAGAAAAACTACCAAATAGCACACAGTTAGATGAGCGTTTACAGCAATTTATTCTCAGAGGTTTACAGAAAAATAATTATCAAATTGAAGATGTTGCAAAACAACTTAATATGTCTATTCGCCAGTTACAACGCCATTTACAACAACAAAACACCACTTATCAACAGCGAGTACAAGATATTCGCAAGCTACTCGCCACACAATATTTAAGCGATCCACATCTAAGCCTACAAGAGATTGCACTACTCCTGAGCTATTCCGAGCAAAGTGCATTTCAACGTGCATTTAAATTATGGACAGGGGTTACGCCTTTACAATGGAGGCAACAAGATCAAATCAATGCATAATTGTCATAGATTTTTAAACAAAATTGATTAAAATACCTTCAAAGTGCTTCAAAAAGCCTGATTAAAATAAATATCAAATATCTAAAAATAGGAAACAATATGAATAAATATCTTGCTGAATTCATTGGAACATTTTGGCTTGTCTTTGGTGGTTGTGGTAGTGCTGTGCTTGCCGCCGCGTTCCCTGAGCTTGGAATTGGCTTTGCAGGTGTTGCACTTGCTTTCGGTCTGACTGTTTTAACAGGCGCTTATGCTCTAGGACACATTTCAGGTGGTCACTTCAATCCTGCTGTGAGTATCGGCTTAATGGTTGGCGGTCGTTTTGATGTAAAAGATCTTTTGCCTTACATCATTTCACAAGTCATTGGCGGTACTTTAGCTGCATTCATTCTCTATCTGATTGTACAAGGTCAAGCTGACTTCACAGGTACAGGTGGCTTTGCAACAAACGGTTTTGGCGACTTATCTCCGGGTAAATACTCAATGATGTCAGCATTAATAATTGAAATTGTACTGACTGCCGTATTCCTCATCATCATCATGGGTTCTACAGACAAACGTGCACCTGCGGGCTTTGCACCAATTGCCATTGGTCTAGGTTTAACCTTAATTCACTTAATCAGTATTCCTGTAACAAACACTTCTGTTAACCCTGCTCGTAGTACTGCTGTCGCTTTCTTCGCTGAAACAGCAGCGCTTAGCCAATTGTGGTTATTCTGGGTTGCACCAATTATCGGTGCGATCATTGGTGCAGTGATTTATAAAGTTTTGGCAAATGGTCAAGATAAATAAAATGCTACGTTACATCTCATAGCGTTAACGATAAAAAGTCCGCATCTAATGCGGACTTTTTATGTTCGAATATATAGGATCATGCATTATAAAAATGGATTTTCAACTTCACCTAGATCAGGTCGATCAATTGTTTCTGGCAAATTTATTTGAGCTTCTAAAACACTGACAATAGTATTTATATAGTCTTGCAATACCTTTGCAGCCTCTAACCCTTGCTGATCTTTCGTGATCTGTAAATTACCTGAAAGATTAACCACATCTACATCATTTTCTAAAGTGAGATCATGAATGCTATGTGATTCTGTACCATTTTCAAAAGGTTTAAACATTTAAATTATTCTCAGCTATTTTCATCATTATGCTTTGAGTATATGTCAGTTTTTTTAGAATATTCAAACTTATTCAGCTTGCTATCCCAAGAAATTACATATGGTCAGACGTCATTTTATTTAATCTAACCATATGCTTACTGTTTATTTAAAAGCTGTAAAATAAACTGCAATAAAGCATCTTTTAACTGTTGAACCAAAGCATCTTGCGTTTGCTGATCTACTTTTGGAAATTCTGTTGGTGTAGTCGTTGAACTCGATGTATTCGACTGTCCTGACTTAAATTGCTTCTTAAGCGCAGTTAGCTGCTCTGCGGAAACATTTTCAGCACACTGACTATTTGCATCCCAATGGGAATAAGCAATTTTCTGTCCCGCTTTCACCTGTGTTGCTTTAAATGGCAGATTATACGTATTGCGCTTCTGCTCTTCCGTCAATTGTGGAAAGAGGTTCATGCCTAACTGTTCTTCAAGTTGGCAAATACTGACTATTTTAACTTGTAGTGAATTATCATTCGGTGCGTAATATGCCCCAATCACACCATCTTTCGGAATATAAACTGCCTTAAAAACTGCGGTTGGAACAATGACCCCATTGCCAATGGTTTTGAGTTTCTTTGCAGCAAATACAGGTCCCGTAATCACATATACATCTTGCTTTTGCTTGGTGACAATAGCACGTGTTGCTTCTTCTAATTCACGCCACACTTGCTGATTATTTTTTGGCGCTTGCGGCACCATATTTGCCAACGAAAAGCTATCATACTGTGAGGCTTTATCAGGCATATCTGCATTTGGCGACATGTGCCCCCGGTCATAACCTGAAGCTCGATAATCGGATAATAATGCACGATGTTTTTCACTCACACGTGTTTCTTCGTGAAAGCTATCTTCACGTTTAATTTTTTGACTTAAGCGCTGTGGTGATAAATGCTCAGCAGTCCACAATGGTGTTTTTGACATGCCTGAATACATGACATTAAAGCCATTAAAACACA
The DNA here is from genome assembly GCF_046269225.1 of Acinetobacter sp. TY2. NCBI lineage: Bacteria > Pseudomonadati > Pseudomonadota > Gammaproteobacteria > Moraxellales > Moraxellaceae > Acinetobacter > Acinetobacter sp. TY2. Next base: position 20,497 of record NZ_JBJZOR010000001.1, on the reverse strand, counting down.
GTGGATAGGTATTTTTTTGTAAACTTTCTTTGGCTAAAAATGGCGGTTCTTCACGATAAAATTGTTTCAAACATTCTGAACTGCCAGATGCTGTAAAAGGAATATATTGTGCAATTTTTTCTTGTCCAAATGCAAAGGCAAAACTTCCTGTTGCAATCACACCCAATACCATTTTAACCAATGAATTATTCAACCAATTCCTTCCTGAAATTACTGATGTTTTGCGACTTTTCTTACGCGCCATTCTAACAACTAATCCTGAATTAAAAATCGTAAAAGGAAAGTGATTTATAGAAAATTTTCACCTGAATATTCAAATGAATAAATATTATTCATTTTCTACTTATTCCCCGAGTTATAGGATGTTTCAATACAAATAAAGATTTATAAATTATGGCATAGTTCATTTTTTTATTAGACTTCCAGACGACATTAATTGTCGTTTTAATGCATTATTTCATGTGAAAAACCACTATATACTTCAACTTTAAATATTTATCCTATTTTTGTAGACACAAAAAAGCCAAGCGAACTTGGCTTTATCATCTATATGTTTAAATCATATTTTTAAATTTCGATTTGACTTCCCATTTCCACCACTCGGTTTGGTGGAATTTGATAGAAATCACTGACAGGGCTTGTATTTCGTTGCATTGAAATAAATAACTTTTCACGCCAAGGCGCCATACCATCACCTACCGTATGAATCAGGCGATCACGAGAAATAAAGAAGCTGATTCGCATCATATCAAATCGAATGTTTAACTGTTGATATGCCAATTCTAAAGCATCTGGAATATTCGGCTGATCTTTAAATCCATAATAAACGTAGATGCGTTGGAATCGATCATCTAAAACTTCTACACGAATTCGTTCCTGATTAGTCACATAAGGGACATCTCGGGTAATGACCGTGACCATCATATTGCGTTCATGCAAAACTTTATTGTGCTTAATATTATGCAACATCGCATGTGGCACAATATTTGGGTTGCCTGTAAGAAAAATTGCATCACCTGGTACAAAGATCGTTTCAGAACTTAAACTGACGCTTTTAATAAATAGTTCAAGTGATAAGGAATCTTTGGATAAGCGGTTAAATACAATCTCACGGCCATCTTTCCATGTCATTAAAATACAGAATGCAATTACACCAATCAGAATTGGCACCCATCCACCAGATATGATTTTTAATGATGTTGATGCAATAAAAACCAAATCAATCAACAAAAATGGAATTGCAAATAGTGCCACTTTCCATTTTGGCCAACGCCAAAAACCATAGGCTAGAATAGCAATCAAAATGGTGTCACAGAGCATGGTCATAGTAACCGCAACACCATAGGCACTCGCCAAATTTGCACTATTTTGAAAGATTAATATCAGCAATAAAATTGAGATATATAACACCCAATTGATAAAGGGCAGATAAATCTGTCCTTGTTCAACATCAGATGTATGTTGCACAGTTAAACGAGGCAAATAGCGCAATTGAATCGCCTGATTTGCCATGGAAAATACACCCGTAATTACCGCTTGTGATGCAATAACAGCAGCGGCTGTCGCCAAGCCAATCATTGGGTATAAAGCCCATTCAGGAATCAAAAGATAAAATGGGTTTTCAATGGCTGCGGGATCACGTAAGAGCAATGCACCCTGTCCTGCATAGTTCAGTAATAATGCAGGTAGAACGACAGTGAACCATGCCAACTTAATCGGTATACGTCCAAAATGGCCCATATCGGCATAGAGTGCTTCGCCACCTGTCATGGTCAAAATCACTGCACCCATCGCAATAAATGCAACAAAAGGTTGATGATAAATAAAGCTAATTGCCCAATGCGGACTAATCATTGCCAAAACATAAGGCGTCTGAAAAATACTATTTAGCCCAATCACGCCAATTGCAACAAACCATGCAAGTGTCACTGGACCAAAAAATTTTCCCATCGTTCCTGTACCATGTCGTTGTACAAGAAACAGTCCTGTCAAAATACCAATTGCAATTGGCATCAGCCATTGATTAAAAATTGGTGTGGCAATACTCAGCCCTTCAATAGCAGACATAACAGAAATCGCAGGGGTAATAATACCATCACCAAAAAATAGTGAAGCGCCTATAAAACCAAGTGCGATCAGAAAGATTTTTTTATTATCCGCAATTCGCGTGGAGCGAAGATTCAATGCCAATAAAGACATAATCCCGCCCTCGCCATTGTTATCGGCTTTCATAATGACAGTGATGTATTTGAAGCTAATGGTGAGCATCATGCACCAAAAAATTAACGATAAAATACCGAGTACGGTACTCTCATTAATCGCAATATGGGCAGAAATAAAGCATTGTCGCAGGGCGTACAATGGACTAGTTCCGATATCTCCAAACACCACACCAAGCGCAGCGAGTGTAATGGCAGGCAATGCAGCTTTTTTAGCAGTACTTTGCATAGATAATTCTTCGTTGAATAAACGCTGTTTTGGCGAATAATATCACTGAGTAAAATAATTTGCTTAAATCAATTGTTTCAACTTGGCATAACTGAGTTTTTTCGTTATTATCCGTCGCCTTGGTGAGGTGTCCGAGTGGCTGAAGGAGCACGCCTGGAAAGTGTGTAAACGTTTATAGCGTTTCGAGGGTTCGAATCCCTCTCTCACCGCCAAATTGCAAGAAACTGCACTCCAAAGCAGTAACAAAAGGCTTGAATCTAAAGGGTTCAGGCCTTTTTGTTATCTAGGCAATTACATGTAGTCTATTACAATCTTGCTATATCTGAGAGTATAAATTTCTCTCTTATAATACTGATTCCCATATAACGTCGATTAATCTAAGACAGACAAGAGATTAAAACTTGAATTTCAACATAAAGAATACTTTTTAATCACGATTGGATTTTTTTAAATTTTACTTCACTTTATTTAATAATATGTACTTATAGTAAAGTGAAAATAAGCTAAATATAAACATAACGTATGATGTAAAATAAATACTTAAATTATCATTAATTAAAATAAAAAATATTTAAATAAACTTAATAATATTTAAAAATAATTTAATACTAAAAAACATACTCTTAACTCAACAATTAAAATAAATTAAATAAAAAGCAAAATTTATATTTACAACAAAATCGATCTTTGTTAATAATAATGCAAACAAAATCACATTAAGAAGAAAAAGATGAAAAATTTACAATTGCTTATTTTTGGTGCTTTAGTTATTGCAAATGCAAGCGTGTTCTCAAACTCAAGCTTTGCTCAAGAACCAATAAAGAATCCAATACAAACTGAGCAGAGTACTTGTCATTCATTTGCATGGAACCTTGCAGCAGCACAAAAAGGCGATGCTCAAGCACAATATAATCTTGGCATGATGTATTTAAATGGCGATGATGTAAAAGCTGACAGTAAGCAAGCAATTACTTGGTTAAAAGCTTCAGCACAACAAAACAACGTACACGCCTCTTATCATTTGGCAGTAATGTCAGAACGTGGTATTTCAGTGACTCCGAATGATAAAGAAGCATTCCAATGGTATTTAAAAGCTGCTGAACTCGGTCATGCGAAAGCACAATACAAAGTTGCGAGTGCTTACCGTACAGGTACTGGTATACAACAAGATCAAGTGCTTGCAGCACAATGGTTCAGGAAATCAGCGAACCAAGGTAATCTTATGGCACAAGCTAATTTGAATTAATAAGATTAATAAAACATCAATATAGCCTTTAATTTTAACTTTTTTATCCGCAGTGGAATGTTTGTATATTTTTTGGCTTGCATTCTCATTTTTTTTCTGTAGAATTCACGACACAACGCCGACATAGCTCAGTTGGTAGAGCAACTGACTTGTAATCAGTAGGTCCACAGTTCGAATCCGTGTGTCGGCACCACATCTTAGCCTCGCTTTTAAAGTGAGGCTTTGTTGTTTCTAGGCATTCGCTTTTGATAAAGTATTCATTTTTTAAAATTATATGATTCACAATACTTTAAAAATTTAGAGCTCTTTCCTCCCTATTTTTCTGCTGTAATTTGTACATAGCGAACAAACCCATCATCAAACAGTTTCTGACATAGCTTTGCTGTCATTTTTATTTTAAATGCATCTAAATTGTGTGTTTTAAGTTTTCGCTGATCAATATAATGTGCAAAACCTGCCAAAACAGACTGAGATAAGTCTTCAATTTGAATATTTTTAAATTTCTGATCTTTGAGTGCTTGCTTAATTCCTTGCCTGAATAATAAATCTTGTACATTCACATCGGCAGATTTCAACATTGTTTGATAAGGTAGACGTTGAAAATTTGTGAGTTGTTGCCATTTTTCGGTCAGCATCAGTGTATGGAACCCGACACGACCATTTTCAGCCAGTACCTTCGATATCGAAAGAAGTAATTGATCTAAATTACAATGATATGCGGCATCTATAGAGATGATCACGCTAAATGGCTTGATTGGATACAATTGTGCTAAATCTAAAAAAGAATAACGATGGATGTGAATATCTGGAAGATGTAGTTGAATCAATTCAACGCATGCAGATTGGAGTTCAACCGCTTCTATTCGTGTAGGATGATAATGTTCTATCCAATGTTTGAGGCTTGCACCTTGTCCACAGCCTAAATCGAGTAGATGATCGTGTGGACTTAAGTGTAGCGCATGAGCAAGATGATCCGCCAAAGCTTGTGCAGCTTGTATATAGCTCGCTTGAGTGTCTGACCAATAGCCAAGATTACTCCAAGCAAGTATTGCATCATCCCCCAACATTTGGGCATTGATGGCGTACTTATGCTGAGGGAAGACTTTCCAAAGGAATTTACGCATAGATCACTCAAATGCCTATTTTGACTTCATTTTCTCAGCACAGTCTATCATTAACACCCATTTTTAAATCATACATGCCATATAGAAAATGGCGATTATGCATAGCCAAGTTCAGGGGCAACTTCCACTTTTGGCTTTAAACCTTTAAAAGGGATTGGGGCATCAAAAATTTCCGCTATATGCATCGCAGAAGTCACTGCTGATTCTAAAATTGGTAAACCATCGCATGACCACGAACCACAGTAGAATACTTTACGGTCTGTTGCCTGATGGCGTTGTTGTAATTGATGATTGAGTTCAACTGTCACAGAGTCAACTACAGCACGTGTTAATGTCACTGAAGAAATGATCTTTTTCGGATCAATTGCCGTAACTGGACGCCATGTTTGGAATACTGGAGATTTTCCAACCAAAGTCGGTTCAATTGCATTTAACCATACTGTAAATTGCTGACGGGTAAAGTTACGATCCATCATATAACTCAATACAGCCCACTCTTTACGTTTTGGCGGCATCACGGTTGCATCGGTATGCATGACCAATTCACCTTGCTCAAACTTAAACTTTTTCAACAAAGCAATATCATCAGCAAACTGTTCATTATTAAGGAAACTTTCAATCTTATTGGTTGGTGTTGCTACCACCACACGATCAAACTCAAACTGCTCACCTTGTGCATTTTCAACATGCACATGCTCACCACGTTGCTCTACTAACGTGATTCGAGAATCGCTATGAATATCAATACCTTCAATCAACTTATCGACAAATGCAGCAGTTCCGCCATGTAAACGAAGCAATGCATCACCATCAGTCAACTGTCGAAGAAAAACCAAGAGTGGCTTTGCTGGCCATTCACCAATAGTTTTGGGATCACAAGTACAAATGGTATAGAGCACAGGCATCACCGCACCATGCCAAAAGACTTCTTCAATTTGATTATGATTGATGAACTCAGCGAGCGTAATATCTTGATTTTTAGATTTAAAAAATTGATGAATAGCTGTTTTGAGTTGTAACATCCCCTTCACCAAACGCCAACCGTACTGCTTAATTCCTTTTTTATTGTTAATAATGGGAAAGTTACCAATACGCGTTCGGCTCGTGGTCAGCCACGTTTCAATTTTGTCATCAAATAGCCAACTGCATGTCATAAATGTACGAACAGGGAAGGATTTAATACCTAAATGCGTTGCAAAGCTCAGTGTATTTTGCCAAAGATGCGGATTCATGACACGCAAAGGCGCATCAATGATTCCACCTTCAAAAGCAAGGCTATGACTGTCCATGCCTCTACCTGACAATGCTTCAAAAATTGTTATATTATGCCCAGCATCTTGCAAAATTCTTGCGGTCGCAAGCCCTGCCATGCCACTACCGATGACTGCAATCTTCAACGTTATTATCCAGAATTAACCATTTTTTTTATTATGACTGATGCTTATCCAATAAGAGCTATTAAAAAGTTCCAGTTTTTCAGATTTTTGATTGTTCAATCCTTGCATACCACTATTTGATTTACTCAAGATTCACATTGTGACTCCAATGACATCAGGAAATGAGTGATTTTAACTAATAAATCAAATTATGTTAATTAAAACATATAAATCAATATATTAAATTTACTTTTTGTTTAAAAATACTATTTACAAATATTATTAACTTCATTATTATGCGAGCCAATAAAGAGAAACATATCACGTATTACAAAATAAATAACAATACGATGATGTAATTTAAAAATTAAAATACGACCAGAATAATAAATAAAAGAGAAACTACAGCGCAAAAAGGATCTCTAGTCCAAACACTAGAGATCCTTTTTTATTATGTAAAATTTTTACTTTTTCAAAAATTCAACGCATATCTATGTACATCTATGAAAATTTGACCGATTATTAAAATTAATGTCTATTTTTTATACAAAATTACAAAAAAAGAAAAAGCTTTTCAAAAAACATATATAAATCAATGCACAAATAATTATCTTTTGCTTTACAACGCTGAAGAAACACACTAATATGCACGCAACAAAATGATAACCAAGTCACACTAATTAAGGTAAACACTACTATATGTGCAAATAATAACAATAAACAATAATAATAGTTGCAAATAATAAAATAGAAACTACAGCGCAAAAAGGATCTCTAGTGTGTGGACTAGAGATCCTTTTTATTATAAGCCTTTAGATAATTTTTTTCGCATAGCTACGCATAATTTTCAGCATACTTTATCAATAAAAAGCGGATCTGTGGATCCGCTTTTTATTGATAATATTGTATAGAACAATTTATGTATCAATCGCTTAAGACTGAACTGGAATCGTACCAAATTTACCATTGTTAAAATCGTTAAAAGCTTCAACAATTTCTTCTTTGGTATTCATGACAAATGGCCCATAACCTTGAATAGGTTCATTAAGTGGCTCACCTGTTAGAACAAGGAATTTCGTATCTTGTATTGCTTCCAATAATATCGCTGGATCATCATTTTGTTCAAACAATACAATTGAACTATCTTGAACTTTTTGCGTACCATTAATTAGCATTTCACCTTCAAGTATAACAACAAGTACTGTGTGGCTCATAGGCACATGAATATGCTCAGATTTCTCTGCTTTCAACTGACCATCCCATACATTGATTGGGCTAAATGTTGACGCTGGCCCTTTCACATCATGGAATGTTCCCGCAATCACACGAATCTGACCCGCATCATCAGCAAAATTTACAACTGGAATATCAGAATTATCAATAGCTTGATAACGCGCTGGTGTCATTTTATCTTTTGCAGGCAGATTTACCCACAATTGAACCATTTCAAATAAACCACCTTTTTTAGCAAATTCTTTTGAATGAAATTCTTCATGTACAACGCCTGCACCTGCTGTCATCCACTGTACATCGCCAGTTTTAATGATACCACCACCACCACTCGAATCTTTATGCTCAACTTCACCTTTATAAGCAATCGTCACAGTTTCAAAACCACGGTGTGGATGTGAACCTACTCCATGTTGTGCAGTTGTTGGCTGAAATTGATATGGTGCAGCATAATCAAGTAATAAAAATGGACTCACAGCTTGACCTAAACGATCATAGCTGAATAGATTTTTTACTGGAAAGCCATCGCCAACCCAATGCATATTTTGATTACGATACACACCAATTACTTTTCTCATTTTTTTGGCTCCAATTTGATCAATTATTTAACTTGGTTATATGTTATTGCGTTTATCATCATCACAACATAGTGCTACCAATATTCTTCATCTCAAATATAGGAATATTATGAAGCTAGATTAAATAAATAAACTCTTTCTTATAAAAATCATTATATTACCCATAATGTCTTATATTTAGGATTATCTTTCTCACAATACACACTTAACGAACTAAAAATCCACCAGTAAAGTGTTGTAAATTCGAAATTGATTTCGGATTTTAAATTTTTTGATAATCCTGACGCATATTTAAGGAAAATAAAAATGGGCAAGCCATACGTACGTTTAGACAAAGATAATGCAGTGGTTCTTTTAGTAGATCATCAAACTGGTTTACTTTCACTGGTTCGTGATATTGATCCTGATAAATTCAAAAACAACGTTTTAGCACTTGCTGCTGCGGCGAAATATTTTAACCTTCCAACAATTTTAACAACAAGTTTTGAAGATGGTCCAAATGGTCCTTTAGTTCCTGAACTTAAAGCAATATTCCCAGATGCACCTTATATCCCTCGTCCTGGTCAAATCAATGCTTGGGATAACGAAGACTTCGTAAAAGCAGTTAAAGCAACGGGGAAAAAACAGTTGATCATTGCTGGTGTTGTAACTGAAGTTTGTGTTGCTTTCCCAGCTCTTTCTGCACTTGCTGAAGATTTTGATGTGTTTGTTGTAACGGATGCTTCTGGTACGTTCAACCAATTAACTCGTGATTCTGCATTAGACCGTATGTCACAAGCTGGTGCTCAGTTGATGACTTGGTTCGGTGCTTCTTGTGAATTGCACCGTGACTGGCGTAATGACATCGAAGGTTTAGGTGCATTATTTGGTGCGCATATCCCTGACTATAGTAACTTAATCCAAAGCTACGTAAAAAATACAACAAAATAATCAGTAAAGTATTCAGTTCTACTGAATAATAAAAAAGCGATTTTTGTATCGCTTTTTTGTTTTTATTTCAAACAATTTTATTTTTAAATATCTAAATTCTACTGATTTTCACATCAATGATATAATTTTTACTCTGACTGAACGTTTCGGGTGAATCAATGCATTCTTTTGATGACTATTATTATTTTTACCTTGTCGTCAAACATGGCGGTTTCAGTGCTGCGAGTGAAGCAAGTAATATTACAAAATCCAAATTAAGTCGTCGCATTTTAGATTTAGAAGCAAAATTTAATATTACATTGATTCAACGCTCTACAAGACATTTTAAAGTGACAACACTTGGACAAGAATTTTATGAAGAGTGTAATAAAATTATTGAACAAGTTGAAGTTGCACAAAGCGTATTGCTAAAACAAAAAATTGATCCGCAAGGTTTAATCAAAATTAGCTGTCCTGCAGTAATGATGGAGTATCAAGTTCGTCCCTTACTCAATGACTTTTTAAAAAATCATCCAAAAATAAATGTCGAGCTTGAACTAACGAGCCGCCGTATCGATATTTTACGCGATGATATTGATCTTGCGATTCGTACCAATTTTTCATCCAATGAAGATTCTAGTATTATTGTTCGTGATGTCATTAAAACTACCCATTGTTTAGTGGCAAGCCCTGAGTTATTACAAGGTAAAACGCTAAAACATATTACTGAACTCAGTGCATTTCCAAGTATTGTTTTAGGTACGCACAAACAACAGTATCACTGGCATTTACATAATCTAACACATACAGATGAAATTGATATTCCGCTACAACCGCGAATTAAAAGTAATGATTTAGCAGGTACCTACTATGCTGTACTTGATGGTTTAGGCATTGCCGATTTGCCTTATTTGACGGTAAAAAATGATATTCTCGCAGGTCGACTGATTCATTTATTCCCCGATTGGTGTTCAAATATAGGCACTGTTCAATTGGTTTACGCTTCTCGTAAAGGTCAACGCCCTGTTATGGAAAAACTAATTGAACATTTAATTGAAGGTTTACGAGCTTACGCACCTGAAAATGATGGCTACTTGATGTAAATGTAATTTTAAATTATTAAATGTATTTAAATTAAAGTAAAAAACCGAGCATATTCTGCTCGGTTTTTTTAAAAATATATATTTAATCAAAAATTTATATTTTTCCAACTAAATCAATTGACGGTGCAAGTGTTGAATCACCTTCTTTCCATTTTGCAGGACAAACTTCACCTGGATGTGCATAGACATATTGTGCTGCTTTCACTTTACGCAATAACTCTGATGCATCACGACCAATACCACCTGCATTGATTTCTACAATTTGAATTTTACCTTCAGGATCAATTACAAACGTACCACGATCCGCCATACCATCGGCTTCAATTAAAACATCAAAGTTTTTAGCTAAAGTCCACGTTGGATCACCTACCATCGTATATTGAATTTTCTTAATTTCATCAGAAGAATCGTGCCAAGCTTTATGCGTAAAGTGTGTGTCTGTAGATACTGAATAAATTTCTACACCCATACTTTGAAATTCTGCATAGTTGTCTGCTAAATCACCCAATTCTGTTGGACATACAAAGGTAAAATCAGCTGGATAGAAAAATACAACTGACCATTTACCAAACATATCTTTTTCAGATACTTCAATAAATTCACCATTTTTATATGCTGTTGCGTTAAATGCCTTAACTTCAGTATTCATTAAACTCATTTGGTATTCCTTCAATTCATTTCAGAAAATGCTTATTTGGTGAAATCAGAATACGTAAAAACACAAAATAGGTAAAACAGTAGTTTTTTATAAAAATAATCGTTTTTTTAGATTTAGACTTTCATAGACATCATTAAAAATACCTCAACAAAATAAACCATATATGCTCTTTTAACTTAACATTTTTTATAGTTAAAAAAATAGCTTCTCTTATTTACAAAACAAAAGAAGCTATTTTTCATCTTAAATATTTGAGTTTTATATATTAATAACTAAATTAACTTATAACAACTTAACAAATTACTTAGATATATGATCTAGAACGGAAGATCATCATCTAAATCTGTAGGTGCTTGCGCAGGCGCAGATGGAGCAGCAGGTTTAGGTGATTGAAAACCTTGGTTTACAGAATTTCCGCCATTACCATAACCACCTTGATTGCTCTGATTGTTATAACCACCTTGGTTAGCCCCCTGATTACCATAACCACCGCCTTGGTTGTTATTGCTGTTATTGTTGTTATAACCACCTTGCTGATTATTATTGAAACGAGGTTGATTATAACCACCATTATCAGCGTTTTGACCTTGATCACCTTGCTGACGGCTGTCTAGCATTTGCATTTGGTCACCACGAATTTCTGTCGTATAGCGCTCTTGACCATTCTGATCTGTCCACTGACGTGTACGAAGTGAACCCTCAATATAAACCTTTGAACCTTTACGTAAATATTGCTGTGCAATTTCACCTAAACGATTATTCAAGACAATACGGTGCCATTCTGTTTGTTCTTTTCTTTCGCCCGAACTTTTGTCTGTCCACGATTCGCTTGTTGCAATCGAAAACTGTGTCAATGAACCACCATTTGGAAACGATTTTGTTTCAGGATCTTTACCCAAAGTACCTACTAAAATAACTTTATTTACGCCGCGCATCTGCTCTAATCTTCCTATTCGAATCTATGTTTTACTTTATAAGAGTTATGATTAAATGGCTACCTCTTTACCCAACAAGTGCGTTAAATGTTGTCGCGCAGCATCGTCAATTTGCTGTTTATCGACCTTTAAATACGCCACTTGATGTTCTGACATCACCACAACTTCTTCAATACCACGAATTGCCAATAATTGAGAAGTCCAATCATCGGTTTGTTTATCTTCAGGTAAACGAAGTACAACAGAGCTTAAATAACGGGGTTGTTCCAAGCCAAAACTAATAAATAACCAAATGATGGCAATCGCAGAAAGAATGCTCCAGCCCATGGTTGTATTGTGCAAAAGTAACAATTGCCCGCCTAATGTTCCGCCAAAAAATGCACCGAGGAATTGTGCACTCGCATTAACCCCCATTGCAGTTGCTTTGGACTCAATAGGTGCTACTTTTGAAATCCATGAAGGTAAAAGTGCTTCCATCACATTGAATGCAATAAAAAATAAACCTAAACCTGTAAGCAGAATATATTTCGACTCGTAACCAAAAATTAGAATCAGTAAACCTGTGATAATTCCTGTAATTGCAACAAGAAAAATTCCACGCATTTTGCGATATTTTTCAGCCAAAATAATACTTGGAAATGCGAAAAACAAGCTGACGAGTAACAGCGGTAAATACACAATACCATGCTTTGACAATGGAATTCCTGCATAACCGATTAACTGCGATGGAACATAAATAAACATTGCTGTGAGCAATAAATGTAGAGAAAAAACTGAAACATGTAGTCGATTTAAATCACCCATTTTCAGCACTTGTTTAAGCTGTTTTACATAACCATGTTTAAAATTTTGATGATGGCGTGTGGTTTTAGGCACCATAAATAACATAAGCATGGCAAGCAAACCCATGATTGTAGTCACCCAGAATAATCCTGAGATTCCGACCAAAGTCGTCAGCCACGGACCAAGACTAAATGCCACCACAAAAGACACACCTATACTCATGCCCATGGTTGCCATTGCTTTAGTACGGTTTTCTTCACGTGTGACATCAGCAAGTAGTGCCATTACAACTGCTGAAACAGCTCCTGCACCTGCAATTGCCCGCCCAATGATTACGCCATAAATCGTTTCAGACATTGCCGCAACTGCACCACCAAGTGCAAACAGCAGTAAGCCAAAAATAATCAGTGGCTTACGGCTAAAACGATCTGCCAGTAAACTAAAAGGTATTTGTAACAATGCCTGACTTAAACCATAGACACCAACTGCCAATCCAAGCAATGCTGGTGTTGCATACTGATATGACTGCCCCGCCACTGCAAATACTGGGATAATCATGAACAGACCTAACATTCGTAAAGCAAAAATACTGCTCAGCGCAAAGGTCGAACGACGTTCTAAGGCATTCATCATAGCTATAAACTTTTCAATTTAATCAAACAACTCTCTAAATACATCATCGCATATTGGCGTGACTTTGTCGCAATTTCACCCGTAAAAAAGAGGATGCAATAATGCATCCTCCTAATCATAGTTTTTCTACAAAGGTCATTAACCCTGTTGTACTGTCCGTTTGTTATATTGAATAGATGCAAAAATTGCCCAAACAATAAATGCGACACCAATCAGACCTGTCACAACTTCTGGTACATGCACACCCGTACCACTTGCAAGCATAATGAACGCCAATGCACCAATCGCGTAATGTGCACCATGCTCTAGGTAAATGTATGCATCCAAAGTGCCTTTCTCGACTAAATAGATAGTCATAGAACGCACGAACATTGCACCAATTGCAAGACCAAGCATGATGATCACAACATCAGAAGTAATCGCAAATGCACCAATTACACCATCAAAACTAAATGATGCATCAAGCACTTCTAGGTAAATAAAGCCACCAATACCCGCTTTAATTACACCTGTAGGCGCACCATTGGCATCATGTCCAACGGCATTCCCCTCTTCATCGACTTCAGGTTCACCACCAAGCATATGACTGAGGACTTGAACACCTACATAAACCACGATGCCCCAAATACCCGCCATTGTCACGGCTAAACGTGTTGCATCATCAACATTGGCAGCCATTATCAGCAAACCAATCAGTGCAATGAAGACTGACATTGCAGGTACATTTGCTAAACTTGCTAAACGATGTTCTAACCATTTAAACCAATGAGTATCTTTACCTTCGTCAAGGAAGAAATTCAAAAATACCAGTAATAAAAATGAACCACCAAATGCTGCAATTTCAGCATGATGTGCCATTAATTTTGCAGAGTATTCGATTGGATTATTCAATGCCATGCGCACAACTTCCATCATGCCCATGTCTGCGGTAACTGCAACAATGACCACAGGAAAAACCAAACGCATACCAAAAACAGCAATCAAAATACCGACTGTTAAAAAGATCATTTTCCAAAAATGATCCCAATTACGTAGTACAGATGCATTTACAACAGCATTGTCAAAAGACAAAGAGACTTCCATCACTGCCAAAATTGCAGTAATGGTCAGCGCAGTCAGCATGGCTTGTACGCCTGCATTTGGACCGTGATTCAGTCCCCAATATGCAGATATACCTAAACATACGACCGTAAAAATGATTGAGAAACCAAAGTGTTTCCACATGATAGATCGACCTTCAAAGAATATTTGAACTAGCGTAAAACTTAAAATTGATTAAGTATAATTGCGCGTAATTATGACGACTTTTTCACATTTAAGCCAAAATTCTTCGTATGATTTTTTGTAGCACCGCATTAGCGTACCTATACATCTCATTATGGCTCAGTATCTTCTGCCCAAAACTCTTGCTATAGTCCCGAGATTCGCAAAATTTAACCCCTTATTTTACGGAAATTGAATATGAGTTTTTCTCAAGACGTATGGCAACGTAATCTCGCATTATATGAAAAAACATTGGCACTCCCTTTTAATCAAGAGTTGGCTCAAGGCACACTGAGCAAAGAGGTGTTTTGTCATTATGTCATTCAAGATGCACATTATTTAGTAGCATACGGTCGTGCTTTAGCAGTATGCGGTGCGAAAGCCTTTGATGCAGATGATATTATTCAGTTTACCCAAGGAGCAAAAGAAGCCATTGTCGTCGAACGTAGTTTACATAACGGCTTTATGCAAGATTTTGGTATTAACAAAGCAGACTTTGAAAATACGCCTTTAACGCTCGCTTGCCATCATTACACGTCATTTTTAACAGCAACCGCTTGGTCTGAAAGCTACCCTGTAGTACTTGCATCACTCTTGCCTTGTTTTTGGATTTATGCAGAAGTTGGCAAAGACATTGTCAGTCAATCAGTTACAAATAATCCGTATCAAGCTTGGGTCGACACATATTCAGGTGAAGAATTTAACGAAGCTGTGAAAAATGTTCTCACAACTATTGATCGTATTGCTGAACATTGCGATCCAGATACGATTGAAAAAATGCACAAAGCATATACCAAAGGTGCTGAACTTGAATGGTTATTTTGGGATGGCGCTTATCAGCAAAGACAATGGCTAGGTTTAGATGAGTAATCCCTTCACAACCATTAATCACCAAGCATCAATACAATCATTTTAAATCGGGATTACTCGTTTAAATCCCTTTTAAAAGCTCAAAACCAGATGCGGTCAGTCCGACATTTAGTTGGGTGATGTCATAACTTGCCACTGCCTGAAACGGATCATTTTGTAAAATTTGTTCAATTTCAGGCAAAGGCATGTCTTTCACTAAAAATACACCACCCGTTATAGGGTTTTTTCGACCTGTGGCAATAAACGTACCATTGGTAATGTATGGTTTAAGCCAATCGATATGCGCTTTTAAAAGAAGGTCTACTTCATCTAGACTTTTTTGATAATTCAAATTAACGATATACATATTTATTACTCAGAAGTTCAACTTTTTATAATCAATCATTTTTATATATACAATGATCACAAACACTGTTTATGAAAAGTAATGATTCCATCCCAAAATTAAAACGATTGCTGCAATAATCCAACATGCTGTAGCAACACCTAAACATGACCACATGGGTAATTTTGTCGCAAGTAAATATACCATCAATAAATAGATAAAATATGGAATGAGCGACCACATACCGAAAAGTGCGGTTTGTTTTAATGCATCTGCACCTTTTTCCTGTGCCACAATCACATGTGCAATCAGCGCAAAAGTTGGAAACAGTGGAACTAAACCTGCAATATAAAATGCCTTACTTTTTGAAAGAATTGAAATGAGCAGAACGACTGCCGCACCTATGACACATTTCAAAAATAACGACAGCATGTCTAATCCAAGGATTGAATCTAAATAAGTTATGAGAGTTTACGCTGATTGTTTAGTTTTAAAAGATGTCATTTAAAACGATTGAAACATCTTTATCTTATAAAGGTTAGACAAGGACATAAAAAACATGTCAAAATAAATGAGAATAATTATCATTTATAATTATTTAAAAACGGAAATCTTAATACTACGGGGGCAATATGCATCAGGATAATTTAGGTACAGAGGCTATTCGTGCATTTTTTACATTACAATGTTGTTGGCTCAATAGTGAAGAAATTTATTTAGAAAAGGGCTGTACACACTGTGGTTCTGCTGCAACATATTTAATTTACTTTACCAACTCTCCCATTCAAAAACTGATGTTGCAATTCATTGGCAAATATCAATGTCATTTTGCGAGAAAAATGGATTTACTCGATTTTCCTGATTTTGAAGAAAAATATAATGATTTTCTGCAAATACTTGAAAATGAGATCAATACCTATGCTCGAACACACCATGAAATACCGAAAAATCATAGCTTTGAAGATATAGATTCTATTTTTGAAAGATCCTATGCAATCGCATCTTAGTCACAAGCATTTCACAGTATAACGAGGAGATTGTTCTCCTCGTACTTACACAGTCAGCTCTACAAAACGTAGAATTAAGCTAGAAAGTTTACAGCCAATAAAGCAATCAATGCAGGTAATGCCTGAATATATAAAATCTTTTTACTCGCAGTCATTGCACCATAAACACCAGCGACAAATACACAGCCCAAAAAGAAATTGGCAAGTTGCGTGGCAAACGGTGCGGTAGCGCATAAAGACCAAATTAGACCTGCTGCAAGAAAACCGTTATATAAGCCTTGATTCTGAGCTAAAACCTTAGTCAGTTTTGCCTTTTCAGCATTGTTACCAAAGGCTTTCATACCGATTGGCTTATCCCACAAAAACATTTCCAAAATAAGGAAATAAATATGCAGAATAGCAATAAAAGCGATCAAAAATTTTGCAATAATCATGTACGATCCTTTGTTTTTATAACGTTAATGTGATGACATTGAAGACTCTATTTTAAAGCCAGTTTGACTTAAAAATACATTATTACCTATAAAAAACTGACTTGCTGGTCTATTACACGCATCATTCTGGTGGGTTTTTTTTAAAGCATTATCACCCCGACACAAAATGTCGTTAAAAAACGATTTAATACAGCTTGAACAAAATTAAATCGCTATCATATACAAGTTTTCAATTTGCATAATTTCGAGAAAGTTTTATGAGCCAAAGTCATATCCGTATTCGAGGCGCACGTACCCATAACCTAAAAAATGTGTCCCTTGATATTCCACGCGACAAGTTTGTGGTGATTACGGGACTTTCAGGTTCAGGTAAATCATCACTGGCATTTGATACTTTATATGCAGAAGGTCAGCGACGCTATGTAGAATCACTTTCAGCATATGCACGTCAATTTCTATCACAAATGGAAAAACCTGAAGTCGATTCAATTGAAGGTTTAAGCCCTGCCATTGCTATTGAGCAAAAATCGACAAGTCATAATCCACGTTCAACGGTAGGAACAATTACCGAAATTTATGACTATTTACGACTTCTCTATGCACGTGTCGGTACACCGTACTGCCCTGAACATGATTTACCGATGGTGGCACAAACGGTTTCGGAAATGGTCGATGCAGTAAAAGCCTTAGAGGAAGGCACAGCATTGATGCTTCTTGCACCTGTCGTGCGTGAGCGTAAAGGTGAATACACCAACCTGTTTGAACAATTACAAAGCCAAGGTTTTGTTCGTGCCCGTGTCGATGGTGAAGTCATTGATATTGATACACCGCCAGAACTCGATAAAAAGAAAAAACACACCATTGAAGTAGTAGTAGACCGCTTTAAAGTCCGTGATGATTTGGGTAACCGTATTGCAGAAAGTTTTGAAACTGCACTTCGTTTAGGCGGTGATATTGCAACATTGTCGTGGATGAATGGCGAACACTCTGATCGTGTTTTTTCAGCAAAACATTCCTGTCCAAAATGTGACCGAGCTGTTGCTGAATTAGAACCTCGCCTATTTTCATTTAATAATCCATTTGGTGCATGTCCTGTTTGTGATGGTTTGGGTACACGTAGCCATTTTAGTGCCGACAAACTCATTCCAAGCCCTGAATTTAGCCTAAATCAAGGTGCAATTCGAGGTTGGGACAGACAGCGTCCGTACTATTACAGCATGATTGAAAAAGTCGCTGCGCACTTTGAGTTATCTTTAGATACGCCATGGAATGAACTTGATGCCGATACCAAAAAGAAATTCCTTTATGGTACAGGCAAAGAAAAAGTGGACTTAAGTTATGTCGATGAACGTGGTCGTAAACATAGCCGCGTGCAAGCTTTTGAAGGGATTTTGCCACACCTAGAACGCCGCTACCGTGAAACTGAAAGCAACTATGTTCGTGATGATTTAGCACAATATTTGTCGAATGCAGCATGCGATGCCTGCGATGGTTCGCGTCTGAATGAAATCTCTCGTAATGTAAAAATTTTGGATAAAACCATTGCCCAAGTAACAAAAATGTCAATTGGTGATGCGGAAAATTATTATCAAGATTTAAATCTTGAAGGTGCAAAAGGCGAAATCGCCGATAAAATTTTTAAAGAAATCCGTGAGCGTTTGCACTTCCTTGTATCAGTGGGTTTGAATTATTTAAGTTTGTCACGTTCTGCTGAAACCCTTTCAGGTGGTGAAGCACAGCGTATTCGTTTGGCATCGCAAATTGGTGCAGGCTTAATGGGAGTCATGTATGTCCTTGATGAACCTTCAATCGGTTTGCATCAACGAGATAATGATCGTCTATTAGAAACTTTAGTTCGTTTACGTGATCTTGGAAATACCGTTTTAGTCGTTGAACATGATGAAGATGCCATCCGTGCAGCCGATCATATTATTGATATTGGTCCAGGTGCAGGTATTCACGGCGGGCATGTCATTGCCGAAGGAACATATGATGAAATTTTGGCAAATGAAAATTCTCTTACAGGACAATATTTATCAGGTAAATTAAAAATTGCCGTACCAAAAGTCCGCACTCAGCCACCAAAACCAGAAGAACAAATTAAGCTGATGGGTGCATCAGGTCATAACCTACAAAATGTCGATTTAACTATTCCTTTGGGTGTGATGACATGTGTAACTGGTGTTTCGGGTTCAGGAAAATCAACTTTAATTAACCGTACATTATTACCTCTTGCTGCAACGCAGTTGAATGGTGCAACGACGCTTACCGCTGAAAAATTCGATTCAATTGATGGTCTACAATTTTTAGATAAAGTCGTCGATATTGACCAAAGCCCAATTGGACGTACCCCTCGTTCTAATCCAGCGACCTATACAGGTTTATTTACCCCAATTCGTGAATTGTTTGCTCAAACGCCTGAAGCCAAAGCACGTGGTTATGCTGCGGGTCGTTTTTCGTTTAACGTAAAAGGTGGTCGTTGTGAAGCCTGCGAGGGTGACGGCATGATTAAAGTGGCTATGCACTTCTTACCTGATATGTATGTGCCATGTGACTCGTGTCATGGTGATCGTTATAACCGTGAAACTTTAGAAGTTGGCTATAAAGGCAAAAACATTTCTGATGTTTTAGGTATGACTGTTGAAGATGCAATGCATTTCTTTGATGCGATTCCTGTCATTCACCGTCGTTTAGAAACCTTGAATCAAGTCGGTTTGGGTTATATCCGTTTAGGGCAATCTGCAACGACACTTTCAGGTGGTGAAGCTCAACGTGTAAAACTCGCTCGTGAACTTGCGAAGCGTGATACAGGTAAAACCTTGTATGTGCTTGATGAGCCAACGACTGGTTTGCATTTCCACGATATTGCGAAACTTTTGGATATTCTTCATGAGCTTCGTAATAAGGGCAATACCATTGTGGTGATTGAGCATAATTTGGATGTGATCAAAACTGCTGATTGGGTAATTGATTTGGGTCCTGAAGGTGGTGCAGGAGGCGGTATGATTATTGCCGAAGGTACACCTGAGGAAGTGGTGAAATCTAAAGTTTCACATACGGCTAAGTTTTTAAAGCCGTTGTTGAAGTGATTAATCCTCCCCAGCCCTCCTTTTCAAAGGAGGGAGCACTCCACTATTAATTCAATGGAGTTCCCCTCTTTTTAAAAGATGAGCAACAAAGTTGCGCAAGGGGGAGATTAAAAAAGTAAAAATAGGACAATAAATTTATTGGGGAAAAAATGCGCTTTTCAGAAAGATATGGATATAAACCTGTTCGTGAAATTATTCAGAAAGAAAGCATGGATGATGATTTAAAAAATAAATTATGGTCTATTTTATTTATACAAATTTTTGAAAAATACTCATTATATGACCGTTATAACGAGTTATTTTCACCACTAATCATTAACATTTGGATTGATTTATTAAAGCTCCCTTTAGATGAAAAACCTTCCTCATATAAATTTACAATATTTATGAAAGAATATTTATACAGAAGTGATGTGTGCTGAAAAAACAGGAGGTTTTAACTTGGTAAACTAAACACACTCATCAGGAGTTTACCATGAGCAAGAA
>NZ_JBJZOR010000019.1:0-60867 GCF_046269225.1 Acinetobacter sp. TY2 | reverse complement strand
AAATGGCCGAAGACTTTTATAAGTTGGCTGCCTAGAATCTCCCAAGGGAAAGTCTCCTGATAATTCAGCGTATATCAAGAATACTAATAATGAATAAAATAATACTCGCCACCCTGCTACTTTCCCTAACTATCACTGGCTGTCAAAAGGAAGCCGAATTATCACCCGAAGATCAATCTAAGCTCAGTGCTCAATTTGAAAAGTCTGATGCAGCAATTACTGCATTCCTTGATAAATTGGACTCTCCTACTACTCCTATTGCGGAGAAGAAGCAGATCGCTTGCGTTGACTTCCCCGCAGAGTATAAAACCAACTATGTACCCTCTATGCTTAAAACTGAAGGAAATACTTATACAGAGGAGAAACTGTTAGCCGATATGGATATGGCTTTAGATTACTACAAGAAGAAAGACAGTATTCAATGTTGATATTTTTCAGTTAAAAGCCCGCTTAATGCGGGTTTTTTTTGCCTAAGTTACTATTAACTAAATATTTCACTAAATTTATTTAGCAAAACTATTGACTAATTATTTAGTAAATACTAAATTACACCTCATACCCAATAAAAAAGCCCTCCGACTCGACATCTAGGGCTAATTTACTCAACGAGGCAATTATGAATCTAAAACCAACATCAATCAACCCTGTCGTTACACATCGTGTACAGCGATTCGGGTTTATTAAAGCCGTAGCAATCAGTGGTTTATTCACTACAGGTGCCCTAGCAATTGCTTATAACCCTCAATTCACAGAGTACAAATTAGCAACCCCTGTACACACCCCTGCTCAAAATGCTGTAGCGGCTATGGCGCTTCAAGAAAATACAGGTACTGCAGTCGTTCGCTTAGATGGCTTCACACTCGATGTGAATTTCAAATACAACACTGTTGAAGATGACTACGGTGTACCAGGTAGTGATTTCATGAATGCTGAAATCCTAGACCTTGCGGTAGATCAGGCTTATGACAATTCAGGTAATAAAATTTCTGACTTCACCGACTTCAATGACCATTTGACTATCAATGCAATGTTGGTAGCTCACATGCTTCAAAACCGCATGTTGGAGGGCGTTTAAATGACTACATCTATTCCAAAAGTGGAAGTTATGCCCTTTGGCAAATATAAGGGTACAGCGTTAACAAAGCTAAAAATTAGCTATGTTGTTTGGTTGTTGGAACTTAAAACTTTGAATGAAAACTTGCGTAAAAGTTTGGAATCATTACCAGGTATTCCTGAATTCAAGAGACGCCAAGCTGATGCAATCATGTTCAGCAAGCCATGTTTTCAACGTGATAATCATTACAGCAAAGAACAACGCATTGCTTATAACAATGCTAAATATAATTAAGGGGCGGATCATGGAAAATTCAAAAAACACCACTGTTCCAAATGTTGAGCAGGTCAATAATTTTGTCGCTTTATCTAAGATCAATGTGAATGGTCATACTGAAAAGAAAGGTAAATTTACTTATTTATCTTGGGCCTTTGCAGTAGCTGAAGCAATGAAAGCTGATCCACAAGCATCATGGAATTTCCGTGAGCCAATGATCTTTGCCGATGGAACAATGATGGTCCAGTGTGACGTAATTATGTTTGGTAAAAGCATTTATATGTTTTTACCTGTGATGAACAACATGAACAAAGCAATCCAAAACCCCAATGCTTTTGATGTTAATAGTGCAATGATGCGTTGCCTGGTGAAAGGAATAGCTGCTCATGGTTTAGGTCTTTACATCTATGCAGGTGAAGACCTACCTGAAGAAGAAAAACAGGCTCAGCAAAATCAGAACCATCAACAATCAGGACAACAGCAAAAAACTTTAGATCAGCGTTATCAAGATGCATTGAAATCAATAGCAAATGCAAAAAATCCATCAACTTTGGATAAGGCTATAGATACATTTGGTCCAACAAAATTCAATAATGCTATTCAAAAAGCTTGTCAGGCACGTGCTGATCAAATGGGGTGGTCGCCAACTCCACCACCACAAAATCACTCACAACAAAATAATCAAAGACATCATTAATTGGGAGAGTAAGCATGAATATTCTAAATAGTAATGAAGCTTTTACAGCATTAATGGCTGGCAAAAAGATCATGTGTCGTGCTGTAGATCAATTGGCTGATTTTAATGACTTGGATCAATTCCCTGCCACTATTTTTGCAATGCCGGGTTATGAGTTCTCTATCAAAATTGATTCTATTGAATTAGCAGGCATTACATTTCTAAAGCCCTTTTCTCTCGATGAATTGGTAGATGGCCAAGAGGTTTGTATTGTAGAGAACTTCAACCGAGTTACTTTAACTCAGTTCTGTAGTAGCAATACTCAACTCGTAGAAAATGTTAAAGCTGGATTTGCACAACGAGATCGTGAGAATGCAAGCAAACAGCTCGAGGCGATCCAAAAGGTTTTAGGTTTTGAAAATACGATCTATCTTCAAAAAGGTTATGCAGTAGAAAAAGACAGTGATCAACCTGTTGAAACCAAAAAACGCCAATCACGGAAAAAGACTGCTGATGCGTCTGTGGCCATTGCTGACGTTGAGCCTTCAGGTGTAGAAAGTGAAGATACGCCTTGGGAGAATAAGGCTGAAGAATTGGCTGAACCTACCCAAGCCATCACAATCATAGCTCAAGAGAATGTGACCACTTCTGAAGACTCTTTGATTTTAGAAGTGGAAAACACCATTGAAATTACTGATTTCAATAAACCAAGTACTATTGATCTCATTAATGCGCAGGCTGAAAAGGCGGCACTGAAAGAAAGTGCTGGTGATTGCGACGGCACACCTATTGATCTTCTGTATAAAAAAACTAAGGAAGTTCTGATTAGTCACATATATGACATGGATTCAATCGATGCTTTAGAGCGACTTACACCTGCTATTTCAGCTGCAAAACTGAAACCTGAAGATCATCAAGAATTGTTGGCCATCTTTGCTGAGCGTAAAACAACATTGGGACATATGGAGCCTGACTCTGAACATCAAGAGCATTTAGACGCAATCCTTGCCGCAGTAGCTAATGCTCAAACACCAATCGAAGTTAATGCACAAATTCGCTATACAAAATCTTGGAATGAGGAACAGCGAAAACCTGTCATTCAAGCTATGAATAAGCGATTGATCGAACTGAATGATCAAAAAGAAAAAGTAGCGACAGAACCACCTTCATTAATGGTACAGATTCAAAATACTCAAAATGAGCATGAGTTAAATGAACTCTTGCCTGAAATTCGCTCTCGTCACGCTGATATTCAACCAAAGCTAATGGACCTTGTTAAGAAGCGTCGCTTTGAATTGTTAAATCAGGGTTCGCAGGTGGCTTCATGAAATTCAACTATTCCTCTATCACCCGAACACTGACAGTGTTCGGGGTGAAAATGGATCATATTTTTCAGAACGTCAGTGTTGGTGAAATTGAAGAGTTGATCATTGATGCGAAATTTAAAGAAGCGAATTGGAGAGTGTGATGGATATTCAAAACTTGCAAATCACTTGGCTTGGTCCATGCCCTACATGTGAGCGTAATGAACACAAGGTAGAAACAATAAAGGGCTCGTCTTTTGAAGTGTTTCAATGGAAAGAAATTATTCAGAGTTTCAAGGAGGTGTCATG
Source organism: Acinetobacter sp. TY2 (assembly GCF_046269225.1). Taxonomy (NCBI): domain Bacteria; kingdom Pseudomonadati; phylum Pseudomonadota; class Gammaproteobacteria; order Moraxellales; family Moraxellaceae; genus Acinetobacter; species Acinetobacter sp. TY2. The sequence continues at coordinate 57,248 of NZ_JBJZOR010000019.1, read as the reverse complement.
ACAGCAATAGCAAGTATGGGTAATTTTATTGTTGCACTACCACCATCAGATATTTGGCTGACTGATGAACAAGCTGCAGAATTTTTAAGTTATGAAAAAGGTTATTTTAAAGCCTCTATTATTTGCTTAAAAGATTTTCCAAAACCTAAATACATTACAGAAACAGTAAAAGGTAGGCGATGGAATCTTGGTAGGCTTTCAAAATGGCTAAGTGAGCGACCAGAGGACTTAAAAAAAGCAGTAGGCAGACCCCGCAAAATATAGCGGGGTTTTTCTTAAAAAAATATGGATTACGCCAAAAATACGCCAAACAATATATAAACTACTGATTTTATTCGGTGTTATGGTGCGCTCAGCGGGACTCGAACCCACGCCACAGGCTTCGGAGACCTGTACTCTATCCAGTTGAGCTATGAGCGCTTTTGTAGAATGCGCACATCATAACAAAAAAAATGACAAGGTAAAGCTTATATCAATGCTTTAACCCAAATAGCAGGCATTGCTGTTCACACTTTATACAATACTCATTAAACGCAACGCACTATTCCATGTATCAAGCTTGGTTTATTCAACAAGATCACTCACAATATGACTTTATTTCAATCTATGAGAATTTCATGACTGATGCATTGACGTTAAGAGATTTATCCAAAACCTATAAAAATGGTTTTCAAGCATTAAAAGGCATCGATTTAACCGTCCCCGAAGGTGAATTTTATGCATTATTGGGGCCAAATGGCGCAGGTAAATCGACAACGATCAGCATCATCAGCTCATTGACCAAAAAAACTTCAGGCACCGTTGAAATTTTTGGACACAGCTTAGATACTCATCCATCTGCAGCGAAACAGAATTTAGGTGTTGTGCCACAAGAGTTTAACTTTGGTCAATTTGAAAAGACCTTTGATATTTTGGTCACTCAAGCAGGCTATTATGGCATTCCAAAGAAAACTGCTGAACAACGGGCTGAACATTATTTAGAAAAATTAGGCTTATGGGAAAAACGCAATACTCAAGGTCGTATGCTCTCAGGAGGGATGAAACGTCGCCTCATGATTGCCCGTGCCATGATGCATGAACCTAAACTACTTATTTTAGATGAGCCGACCGCAGGTGTAGACATTGAGCTACGCCGATCAATGTGGGACTTTCTCACTGAAATGAATGAAAATGGCACATCTATTATTTTAACAACGCACTATTTAGAAGAAGCCGAATTGTTGGCACGTCGTATTGCCATTATTGACCGTGGTGTAATCAAAGAAGATACCACCATGAAAGCCTTTTTAAATCAGCTCAATGAAGAGTCTTTTATTTTTGACTTAGATCATCCGATTGAACCATTCAACATTGATATTATTGGGCTCAAATTTAGCTTTATTGACTCTGTAACTTTAGAAGTAACCATGGATAAAATGCATTCCATGAATGATTTATTCCAACTTTTTGAAGCAAAAGGTATTCAAGTACGAAGTATGCGTAACAAATCCAACCGTCTAGAAGAGTTATTTGTCAAAATGGTGGAAAAAAATCTTGAAGGAGCTGCTCAATGAATTTTAGCCAAATGAGAGTTGCACTTTATACCCTCGTCTCTAAAGAAATTCGTCGTTTTATGCGAATTTGGCCACAAACATTACTACCACCCGCAATTACGATGAGTTTGTACTTTGTGATTTTTGGTAATTTGGTCGGTTCACGTATTGGACAAATGGGTGGTTTCACCTATATGCAATTCATTGTTCCTGGTCTTATTATGATGGCTGTAATTACCAATAGTTATGCCAATGTCTCTTCAAGCTACTTCAGTGCCAAATTTCAAAAAAGCATTGAAGAACTAATTATGAGTCCTGTACCTTTACATTTGGTTTTACTCGGCTTTGTGATTGGTGGGTTAAGTCGAGGTATCTTAGTCGGTGCTATTGTCACAGTAATGAGCCTATTTTTCACCGATTTAGCTATTCATAATATTTTTGTGACTATATATACAGTCGTTATCACCTCCCTATTGTTTTCATTGGGTGGTTTAATTAACGCTGTATATGCAAAATCTTTTGATGATATTTCAATCATCCCTACCTTTGTACTAACTCCCCTAACTTATTTAGGTGGTGTATTCTATTCAATTAGTGCTCTCAGCCCTTTTTGGCAAAATCTCTCTTTAATTAACCCGATTGTATATATGGTTAATGCCTTCCGTTACGGCATCTTAGGTCATAGTGATGTGAATGTTTCTTTATCACTTACTGTTGTGACCTTATGCTGTGGACTACTTTATGGTATTGCCTACTATTTACTTTCTCGTGGTGCAGGAATGCGTGAATAATGACTGTTGAACTCTCTCTTTTAGGTAAAGAAACCGACTACCCGACTACTTATCAGCCCGATATTCTTTTCCCAATTTCACGTGCTCAGCCACGTGAAAAATATGCGCATATAGATGGAATCTACAAAGGCAAGGATTGGTGGCATGTCTTTGAAATTTCATGGCTGAATGTACATGGAATTCCACAAGTGGCTATTGGGCGTATTACATTACCTGCTTCCTCGCCAAACTTGATCGAGTCAAAATCATTAAAGCTCTACTTCAATAGTATGAACTTCACTCAATTTGAATCTAAAGATGCTTTTATTGCGACTGTTGAAAAAGATTTATCACATGTTGCACAAGCACCTGTGACATTAACTTTATTTCAAGCAGATGAGTTAGATATTACCAAACCATCTGGTACTTGTATTGATGATCAAGTGCCTGAACGTTTATCTAATCATCCTGATGCAACTTTACTTCGTCTTGATCAAACTGATACAAATCAGGAAAATGTAGAGTCCATCGAAGTAGAGCTATATTCACATCTACTTAGAAGTAATTGCCCTGTAACGGGTCAGCCCGATTGGGGAACAGTTTTTATTCGTTATCAAGGTAAAAAACCTTGTTATCGTAATCTTTTAGCTTATATTATTTCTTACCGTCAACATAATGGTTTCCACGAACAATGTGTGGAACAAATTTTTGCTGATATTTGGCAAATACTACAACCAGAAAAGCTGATGGTGTATGCAACATATACACGTCGTGGTGGATTGGATATTAACCCTGTACGTGTATCGGATGAATCATGGATGCCAAGCCCAATTCGATTGGCGCGACAATAAAACATTGAGGTTTTTACAATGCCCTTTTTTGGTTTTGTTCCTTCTGAAGAACTGTTAAAGAACATTCAGACTGGAATTGAGAAAAAAAATTCTAATGAACCGCTTTACCCATTACGTGATCAAACTGCATTATTAATTAATGACGAAATCCTTGATGCGGTTTTAATTGAACTTGTACGTCGTTTTCCTGCAAGTGATAAGCGTGATACTGCTGAAAAATTAGCAGGTTATGTAAAGTCAACAGTTGCCGTACTTCTCAAACAATTACTCAGTAAAGCTGATAATGATGTGGTACGCCAATCGATTGAATTTTCTGAACGTAGCTTATTTAAAACGCCTGCGGGACATAGCGTAGTTGGTGTAGAACTTAGTTCTTCACTCGTAACCAACTTAAAAAATAGTTTTGCTGAAATCAAAGAAAATGGTGATATCAATCGTGCTGTTTTATCTGAACAGTACAAGCAGTTCGCCGATGCCACCATTAACCACTTCATGCGTGATTTCAACAAAACACTTGATTTGGGTATGATTAAACGCAAAGCGTCTGATATTGGTGCAGCAGCAGTCACTAAGGCGGTGCATATTGCTGTAGATAAACTGATTCCAAATTTAAATAAAATTGAAATCAGTGCAATTGCTGAATATCACGACACATTATTTTTTAATTAATCTAAAAATTTGATTAAAAAATAAGTTTCATAAGACTCAAGTTTGATTCTCAATATTTAATCTTTCATATAAAAGTCACGTTCTCATTGTTCGTGGCTTTTTTCATTTACTAACACTATTACTCTTCTACTATATATAGTCATTTTTCTGTACTTCAATTCAGTCACATTCAATAGAAAAACCAACGCTAAATACAGTATTAAAAATCGGCTTATTTGTTCAATCTAACAGCATTTAATACAGCATCAAACGCCTTAAAGTTCATGTACACATTTGATGAGCATCTGCTCCAGATTGATTGTGTTAGCATCTACATGCGTTTATTGATCATCCTTTAATTTCATCACTCTTTTTAGAACTTTCCAAATCAACCTGAATTGTCTTTGCAATTATGGATGCCTTGTTTTGATGCCTTTGGATGATCATTTTTGTGTATAGATTTGTAAATACAAGCATGGTCAATGGTATTTTACATGTAGTCGGTGTGCCACTACCATTTATGCGTTATGGCAGTACTGTGATTATTACGTTAATGGCAACTTTTGGTATTGTGATATCTATTCATACTCACCGTTAATTTTATACATCGTTATCGATGTTTTTATGCATATTTTTATATTAATCATTAGGAAAATAGAACACATGTTTAAATCTGGGATTTTTCATAAGTTAAGAAATCTGAGTCTCTGTGCTATCGCTTTACCGCTATCTAGCTTTTGCCAAGCCAATGATTTTGCGAGTAATCCAAATTATAACAACTTCAAAACCAAGACAATGCAAACCTATGGTTTAAGCGAACAACAAGTCGACTGGGCAATGAATGGTTCAAAAAACATACCAAGTATTATCAATATTATGAATCGACCTGGTGAAAGTAAGCCGTGGTATGAATATAAGACCAATTTTTTATCAGAAGGTACAATTCAACGCGGTGTGCGTTTTAAAAATCAATATGCCGAAACACTAAATCGTGCGGAACAACAATACGGTGTACCTCAAGCCATTATTTTGGGTATTTTGGGTGTAGAAACTGGTTTTGGCTCTAACAAAGGCAATTTTATTACCCGTGATGCCCTTGCAACACTCGGCTTTGGCTACGAACGCCGTGCTGCATATTTCCAAGATGAACTGTCTGCACTCATTGCCTGGTCTTATAAAGATGGGGTACCGACCAATTCAGTTGTTGGATCTTATGCAGGGGCTGTGGGCTACCCCCAGTTTATGCCAAGCAACATTCCAAAATTTGGGGTGGACTATGATGGTAATGGTCATGTTGACCTTCGAAATTCTGCTGTCGATGCAATTGGCTCTATTGCTAATTATCTGTCACAACATGGGTGGCAGCGCAACCAACCTATCGCATTTCCAGCACGCTACACAGGGAACAATCCAGAATCAGTGATTGCCAAAGATTTAACCCAACCAACACCATATGGAATTTTGAAGAAACAAGGAATTTCTCCAATGAATCCAATCGTTAAATTTGACGATTTGGATATGGTCAATGTCATACAACTACAAGATGATTATGGTCCTATTTACTACATCACCTACCCAAATTTCCAAGTCATTACAACCTATAATAAGAGCCGTATGTACGCAACAGCGTTATGGCTTTTAGGCACTGAAATTGCAAGTCGTTAAGACTTGTAATTTCAGTAATTAAAAAAAGTCAATAAATATTTTTGCAAAATAGTGCACAAAACAGACTTTTTTTATAAATTGTTACAATATTGATTATTTTTCAACCGTATTGCGTAAGTTTTTGTCCTTTTTGTAACTGTTTTTCACTTTTTAGTAGACAGCTTTGTGACTGCATGAATATTATCGCCTACCGCTAAATGCAGTTGCACAAGTGAATTTACAGACCTCAGTGGTTAATTTTCAGCGACTTATGAAAGTAATCCGAGGTTCCAAGGAGTTAAACGATGCATGCTTCACTTAAATATATTGCTGCCCTGACGATGGGTTTAAGTATGACTCAGGTGAACTCAGAAATGGTTCAGTCATCATACCTAAACAATGATTCAGACAGCTCAAGTCTTGCTTCCCGTGTGATCAGCAAAGACGCGAATAACTTTAATTCGCACTTTTCAAACTTAAACAGTTTAACAATCACTGAACGCTCTGGTGATAAGATTCGTCGTGAAACGATTGCTGCTAAAATCGAAATCCCAAAAGATGAACCTTCAGTTATTGATAAATTGAACACAGTTGCTTCTAGCACTGTCCGCAAATTTAGCCAAACAGGCGTTGCGTCATGGTATGGTCGTCAGTTTCATGGTCGTAAAACTGCAAGTGGCGATACATTCAACATGAATGCCTTAACTGCAGCTCACCGTAGCCTACCTTTGAACTGTTACATCCGTGTAACCAACAAAGATAATGGCAAAAGTGTTGTGGTGAAAGTGAATGATCGTGGTCCATTCCATGGTAACCGCGTACTTGATCTTTCCTACGGTGCTGCTAAACAGTTAGGTATGACTAACTCAGGTACTGGCCGTGTCAGTATCGAACGTGTCGATGGTCCAAATTCGTAATTCATGTGCACTGCATTGCTCATGAATAAAAAGCCACTTTAAAAAGTGGCTTTTTAATTGCTTTACCGCTACTGCATTTTTTGGTGAAATTTTCACGCCCTGCTCCTGTATCGACAAGGTTTAGTTCAACAGTAGCATTAACTACCGTAGCAATAATTGTAGACTCAGTTTTAAGTAATTATTCATACAAAGCAAAACAATCCATGCATACAACAACAATTTCATCTTTAAAATTATTTTTTCCTACGGTTTAATTATTCTAATTACCTTTACTGTAGATTCTGCCATCCGTACATGAAATACGATATATCTTGAAGATACTTTGATAGCATCTGTAACTATCACATCCTTAGGCTATGCTACCTATCAAATGAGTATTTTGCTGACATCTCTATTACTGGCTAAATCCACAGTATCAATAACACTTGTTGGCGTTTAGTTTACCTACTCTATAGTGCTAGCCAATAATTTTGTATTGTTATTGGTGCTTTGGCATCACTCACTTTCTCAGTAGCAGTAAAGCTTGTTCCAAACCGTCGTGATAAAATTCTTACACGAATTAATATTTTTAACTATGGTAGTATTATTTTAGGAACTACCATGGTGGGTTTATTATCTATTCCAATTCCAATCGGTCACAGTGCCACCTTTGACAGGCTTGGCATAAAATTATTATATACTTTATGCTTTTGATGATATTTTAAGTATTAGTTTCAAATACATTTTTAAACAAATTCCTCAGAAAACTGTGTATCAGTCCCTAGCTTAAATACATGCTTGTTTGTTATTTTAGAATCAGCTATTTAAAAAATTCACATGAAGTGGATATTCAGGGGAAGATGATGACAAATAACTTACAACCAGCTCACACCCAGTCCTCAAAAACATTGAGACATTTTTTCAAAAAAAGCGCCAATTTTTCAACATTATTTGCTCTCACGCCATTACTTATTGCTTGTACACAACCCATTCAATTCGCTCAACAACAACAGATCCCAAAATCTTCAAATCTTATTGTATTTGGCGGACCTATTTTAACCATGCAAGGAGATACACCGCAGTATAGTGAAGCACTGCTAATTGAAAATGGCATCATCCAGTTCAATGGCTCTTTAGCTGAAGCCAAAAAACGTGCCCCAAATGCGAAAGAGCTTAATTTACATCAGCGCACCGCCATTCCCGGACTAATTGATGCACATAGCCACGTTAACTCCGTTGGTATGCAGCAAACCGTTGCTAATTTATATGCACCACCCGATGGCAATGTCACAGATATCCCCTCTCTGATTGCATCACTTAAACAATGGCAAAAAGATAATCCTGAATTTATTCGTGCAACTTCGGGTTGGATTATAGGCAATGGCTATGATGATGCTCAGCTAAAAGAAAAGCGTCATCCCACTGCAGATGATCTCGATCAAGTTTCCAAAGATCAACCCATTCTAATTTTGCATCAGTCTGGACACCTCGCCTCAGCAAACCATAAAGCGCTAGAATTACTCAAAATTAATCAGAATACTCCCGATCCTGATGGCGGTGTCATCCGTCGTGTTAAAAATACACAAATTCCAAATGGTGTACTTGAAGAAAGCGTTGTCTTTAGTTCTATGTTGCAAGCATTTAAAAATGTTCCACCCGATGTGATGCTTCAAATGGCACAGACTGCCTTGAAAACGTATATAAAAAATGGCTATACCACCGTTCAAGAGGGTCGTGCAGATGCAGGTACTGCTGAATTATGGCGAAACTTGGCTCTACAGAAAAGACTACCAATCGATGTTGTGGTCTATCCTGACCTCATTTCTGAAAAAGACTATATGCTGAAAAATGGCAGTAGCGTGCAGTATCAAAACCATTATCGAATAGGTGGTGTAAAAATCAGCTTAGATGGATCACCACAAGGAAAAACAGCTTGGCTAACAAAACCGTATCTAATTCCACCTGAAGGGCAATCAAAATCATATCGTGGCTATCCTGCTTACCCTCAAGAAAAAACTGTTCAAGATGCCATTGATCTAGCTTTTAAAAACCACTGGCAGGTTCTTGCACACGCCAACGGTGATGCAGCAATTGATCAATATCTAAGAGTCATTCAAAAATCAGAACAAAAATTTCCAGAAGCTGACCGCCGTAATGTGATTATTCATGCGCAAACTATGCGAGAAGATCAATTAGATACAGCGAAGAAATTAAAACTAATTCCATCGTTCTTTTCATTACATACGTATTATTGGGGAGATTGGCATGTTCAAGAGACTTTAGGTCTTGAACGAGCTGATCGTATCTCACCAACAGGATCTGCACTTCGACGTGGTATGATATTTACAGAACATCATGATGCCCCTGTCATTCCACCAAACAGCATGATGACCTTGGATGCAACGGTAAACCGAACCACACGCAGTGGTAAGCTTTTAGGTCAAGACCAAAAAGTCAGTCCTTATATTGGACTTAAAAGTATGACGGATTGGGCTGCATATCAATACTTTGAAGAAGATCGTAAAGGTACACTGACCGCAGGTAAACTCGCCGATTTTGTCATCCTCAGTGACAACCCAATCACTATTGAGCCACAACAGATTAAAAACATCAAAATTTTAGCGACCTACAAAGAAGGACAATCAGTTTATCAAGCAATTGAAAAATAAATTGTTGTATGTGGTGATGACCTGAATTTTGACCCATGTCAATTTTCAGGTTATATTTCTCTCAATAAAAAATCAAATGATTGAGCGAGGATTGCAACAATGAAAACCGTAACGGAATGGTTAGATGAATATAGCGAAAGCCACCAAAATAAAACCAACAAAGTCATTCACTGGCTCTGTGTACCTGCCATCTTGTTTTCAATTATTGGCATCCTCGCACAATTTAGTGCAATGCTCACAGCACTCATTCTCGTTTTAACTTTGGTTTTTTATGCACGACTTGATCTTGTTTTAGCAGTTGCAATGGCAGCCTTATTATTTGTCATGGCATGGCTCATTGTGATTCTACCAGTCGGAGCAGGATTCTATATCGGGCTCTTTGTCGTGGCTTGGATTGGACAATTCTATGGTCACAAAGTGGAAGGTAAAAAGCCTTCATTCTTTAAAGACCTCCAATTTCTCCTAATTGGACCTCTATGGTGCATGGATGCCTATTTAGGCAAAGTAGCACCTAAATGGAAAACACGCCAAAAAGAGGCTTTTTAGCGCAAATTAGCATGGGTCGGTATTTTTTAGAAAATCTGACCCATTTAAGCGTGCAATAATAAATAATTGAGTGTATAAAAACACACTAAAGCAAGACTCAAATTCAGCAAAATCCGTTGATTCAAAAGTGCCAAAATCACACACAAAGTCGCACTTAAAATATAGGGATCAAAAATATTCACTCGCAATTGATCACCTTGGAAAAAGACAATCGGCGCACAAATTGCAACCAATAGACATGGTGCAGAATATTGCAACATTTGTTGGAAAAATACAGGCAAGCGAATTACAACTTTAGGTTCAAGAAAAACATAACGATTAATAAATACAATCAACGCTAAACTACATATGAGCAACCAAGTCATTTTTGCGCTCCTTTTTGAGCTTTTTGCACACAAACCGCACTCAGCATTCCCATAAGGGCTGCCAAAACAATACCTGCTTCAATTGCAAAATATTTAAATATGCACACGAAAATAACTGTTACCAATACACCAACCAAAGATGCTAAATTCTTAATTAATGGCACAATAATTAAGATAAACAATGCTGCAATAGAAAAATCTAAATGCAAACTGTACAAATTTGGGATTGAACGTGCAAGCAACATACCAAGTACACTAAAAACACACCAACTCAAATAAAAACATAGCCCTGCACCAAATAAATACGCAAACTTCTTAGATGCTTTTTCACGTTGACTGACTGCAAATAATTCATCAGTCAACAAAAAGCCTATCACCAATCTTTTCTGCCAAGAAAAATGTTGAATATCTGCACGCATATTCAATGCATAAATTAAATGTTGTGATGTCAAAAAGAAAACCGTCAGTAGTATGGTCAATGCCGATGCATCTGACATGACCAAGCCCAAGCTCACCAACTGTGCGGCACCTGCAAAAATCACTGATGACATAGCAAAAGCCTGTGCAGTTGATAATCCTGCATTGATTGCCATTGAGCCCGCCAAAATCCCCCAAGGTAAAACTGCAATCGATAAAGGTAAAATATCTAATACACCCTGACGAAATAATGCAGTGTTACTTGTTTCACTTAAATGGGTTTTACTTAAATGGATTTGATTTGAATTGGCTTGAGCAATATGTTCTGATCGTATTGATTCCGCATTTATTTCATTAAAATCCGACATTCAACATCCTGAATTTACTTTTTGAATACCCTTCAATATCTTCCAATTAAATAAGTTTGCCTTGAACAAAATTGCTATTTGTAGCAAATGAATAATAAATTAACCCTTATTTTGAAATTAAATCACTCACTTGCCACTACAACTATAAATTAATGCTTAAAATTTAATAAATATTGTGCAGGTGTTACACCCATCGCTTTTTTAAAATGACGATTTAAATGGCTTTGATCAGAGAAACCACTATTTTGTGCTGTTTGCGCAATGCTCTCGCCTTGTTTGAGCAATTGCCGTGCATAACGTAAACGAATCTGAATTAGCCAACTGTGCGGAGGTAATCCTGTATGTTTTTTAAATTCTCTTAAAAAATGCCATGGACTTAAACCAACATGCGCTGCAAGCTCAGTTAAAGAAAAATCATGTGCAGGAAATGCACTCAGTAAATCTTTGATTAGCTCCACTTTACGCTGTGCTTCGGGCAATTCCGCTTGGCTCAATTTGGCACGACCATACAATTGAAATAAGCGTGCCAAAGTCGATAAATACATACTTTCTTTCAATAGCGTATTTTCTTTTTGTTCTAATAAATCAAATAGTAAAATCAGTTGTTGTGCTAAACCTACATCATGCACTACAGCCTGAGGAAACCATGGCACACTGTTCTTTACAGTAAAAAAATCTTGACTGACATCATGTAACATTTCATAGGTTGGATAAATCGCCCGATAACCCCAACCCGATTCTACAGCAGAAGAGCCTGTATGAATCTCATCAGCATTGACCAAAATAATGTCACCTTTCGGTGCTGTATGTAGCTGACCTGTACGAAAGAAACTTTGCGCCCCTTCCTCAATCACACCTATACAATAACCTTCATGAACATGACGCGAAAACTGCTTGTGATGATAACGTGCTTTAAGTAATTCTAAACCACCAAATTCTTTAAGATGAATAAAATCAGCATGTTCCTTTATAATGCTCATATGATATTCCTACATATACAGCTTTATTTTAAAATCAATACTTTGTGTAATATAGAACAAAATTGCTATTTTTAATTCGTCATTTCACGAAAAGCACTTCTAATTTCTTTAACAAAAATTATTTATAAGTTTTACCCTGATGCTTTAACCAACCATCGGTATGATGACCTCGTGGATCATGATGTGTCCAATGCATTACACCACCTTGCGGGCTATATTCATACTCGCCAAAAAACTCAACAACATCGCCTTTTTTCAAATTTTCAATTCGTGGTGATAAATCTATATTGTGTGCCACTAAAATCGTCAAACCATTATTCAAAGACAAAATAAATTTTTGATGGCGTGAACCCTCATTATCATCTCGTAAAATCGCTTTTACCCGACCTTCAGACTGCACCTGAACATTACTAATTTTACGGTCAAATGATTGACGAATAACCTCTAAACCATGACGATTCTGACTGCTATTCGATGTACCATGCTGTGTTTTTTCATCATCCGATGATGTATTTGAATGCTGATCTGCATGCAATGGTTGATCTAACTGCTCAAGCGAAGATGGTAATTTTTCTTGTGACTGTGATCGTTCACTTGATTGCTGTAGTATTTGAGGCTTTGCTGTTTCACGCTGATTTTGATTAAGATCCACACCAAAATACACTGTAACAAGCAGTATAATAACCACACCAATACCCAAATTTATTTTATTTGCCATAACAATAGATTTAAATTAATTTTTAGTATTATAAGATGTTTCATCTTATATAAATGTAATCAGTCTTGAAATTTAAACAAATAAAAAACCCTCAAAAATATTTGAGGGTTTTTTATTTCACCGATTCAGAAAAACTGAATCAATAAAACTTATTGAGCAGCAGCAGCTTGAGCAGCAGCAACTTCATCAGCAAAGCTCATTTCAGCTTTCTTCTCAATACCTTCACCAACTTCGAAACGAACAAACTCAACGATTGTTGTCGCAGTTGATTTAAGGATTTCAGCAACTTTCTTATCGTTGTCGATTACGTACATTTGACGCTCAAGAACAACTTCGTTCAAGTATTTGTCAACTGAACCAGAAACCATTTTTTCAACGATATTTGCAGGCTTACCAGATTCGATTGCTTTAGCTTCAGCAATTTCTTTCTCTTTAGCAACAAGCTCAGCAGGAACATCTTCAGCAGTTACAGCAACTGGGTTGAACGCAGCAACGTGCATTGCAACACCTTTACCAGTTTCCGCAGAACCTGTGTAAGACACAACAACACCAATACGTAAACCGTGTTTATAAACTGCAAGGTTTTCGCCTTCAACAATTTTTGCACGACGTACTTGAATGTTTTCACCGATTTTTTGAACAAGTGCAATACGCGCTTCTTCTACAGTAAGACCATCTTCAAGTTTAAGTTCAACAATTTTAGCAGCATCAGTTTCGTTTGCAGCAAGCGCAGCAGTAGCAACTTTAGTAGAGAAACCAGCAAAGTTTTCGTCTTTAGCAACGAAGTCAGTTTGACAGTTTACTTCAAGAATAATTGCTTTGTTGCCATCTTGAACAATTGTAATTGCGCCATCAGCAGCAATATTACCTGCTTTTTTAGCAGCTTTTGCTTGACCTGATTTACGAAGGTTATCAATCGCTAATTCAATATCACCGTCTGCTTCTGTCAATGCTTTTTTGCATTCCATCATCGCAAGACCAGTACGGTCACGTAATTCTTTTACCATGCTCGCAGTAACTGCAGTCATGTTGTTCTCCTAAATACGGTAGAAAAATGAATCTGTTGAACAAAAACGGCCCAAACCTTAAATCTGAGCCGTTTCTGCCTGTTTGACGCTTAATTGCCACCCTTACATGTCGCAAAAGTGACAAGGTTGCATCAAAAACGCATTAAGCTTCAGGAGCTTCTTTCGCAGCTTCTTCGCCTTTAGCTTGTGCATTTGCTTGAGTTTGAGCAAATTCTTTACCAGCAAGAATCGCATCAGCCATAGCAGAAGCATAAAGAGTAACAGCACGAATCGCATCATCATTACCAGGAATAACGAAATCTACGTTATCTGGGTTAGAGTTTGTATCAACGATACCAATTACAGGAATACCAAGGTTCTTAGCTTCTTTAATTGCAATCGCTTCGTGATCAACGTCAATGATGAACAATGCGTCAGGTAAACCGCCCATGTTCTTAACACCACCAAGACCACGTTCAAGTTTTTCCATTTCACGAGTACGTTCTAATGCTTCACGTTTAGTAAGTTTAGCAAAAGTACCATCTTGTGATTGAGTTTGAAGGTCTTTTAAACGGTTGATTGACTGACGAAGAGTTTTCCAGTTAGTCAACATACCACCCAACCAGCGGTGATCAACATATGGTTGACCTGCGCGTTGAGCTTGTTCACGGATGATGTTAGAAGCAGCACGTTTAGTACCAACGAATAACACTTTGTTTTTCTTGCTAGCAAGTTTGTTAACAAAGTTCAAAGCATCGTTTAACGCAGGAACAGTGTGCTCAAGGTTAATGATGTGAATTTTGTTACGCGCACCAAAAATGTATTGACTCATTTTTGGGTTCCAGAAGCGAGTTTGGTGACCAAAGTGTGCGCCAGCTGTTAGAAGGTCGCGCATGCTTACGTTGTAATCTGCCATTTTCTTTACCTTAAAGTTTGGGTTAGGCCTCCATATGTCCGCATTCTCCACCTTATTCAGGCACCCAGAGTAATGTGACGACATATGTGCGGATTTTTAAATGCCCCTTATCTAAATAACCATCCGTCTTTCTCAAAGAAAGAAAGTAACAGAAAGCATTTGATAAATTGGGCGGCTATTTATACCATAGTCACATACAAATTTCCAAAAGTTTTTAAAGATCATGAACAGTACTTATGAAGCTCCACGTCGTTTAATCAAAACCGCAGATGAAATTGAGAAAATGCGTATTGCAGGACGATTAGCGGCAGAGGTTTTGGATATGATCAAACCGCATATCAAACCAGGTGTTTCTACACTCGAATTGGATACGATTTGTCATGACTATATTGTCAATAAACAAGAGGCTATTCCTGCTTGCCTAGGTTATGGCGCCGCACCTGGTCGCCCTGCTTTTCAGCATGTAATCTGCACATCTGTCAACCATGTGGTCTGCCACGGCATTCCATCAGATAGTAAAATTCTGAAAAAAGGCGATATTTTAAATATTGATGTCACTGTCATTAAAGATGGTTTCCACGGCGACACCAACATGATGTATATCGTGGGCGGTGAAACCACAATTTTGGCTGAGCGTTTATGTAAAGTTGCTCAAGAAGCGATGTACCGTGGTATTGAAACGGTAAAACCTGGCTCAACCATTGGTGATATTGGCGCTGCGATTCAAAAATATGTAGAGTCTGAGCGTTTTGGTGTTGTACGTGAATATTGCGGTCACGGTATTGGTACGGTTTTCCATGATGAACCACAAGTACTTCACTATGGTCAAGGCAATAGCGGCATGGTACTTGAAGAAGGTATGACTTTTACCATTGAACCTATGGTCAATGGTGGTGATTGGAAAACTAAACTCCTTGGTGATAAATGGACAGTTGTAACTAAAGATCATAGTTTATCTGCACAATATGAACATACATTGCTTGTAACTAAAAATGGTGTTGAAATCCTTACTGCACGTCCTGAAGAGGATTTATCCCGTTTTGTTCAATAATATATCTTTGGTCATATTTTGTTAAAAACATAGTGCAAAAAAAAGATTTATTTTTTAGCGCAAAAAAGGTCATTTTAAAAATGACCTTTTTTATTAGCTCTCATTTTTTCAAAATAAAATCATTAATACAAAAAAATATGCCATAAATAGAATTTATCAATCGATAAATATTTATTCTGTCGCTACTTGCCAGTGAATACTTTAATATTCTCATATTACGATTCAACGGAATGATGTATGTCAGTCACTCAGGATGAAACTCGCTTCTCCAAGCCCCTCATATATATGCTCATTGGAAGTGCATTTATTTTGGCGCTCTCCTTAGGCATTCGGCATGGCTTTGGCTTATACCTTGTGCCAATGAGTCACGAATTTGGATGGAGCCATCAAGTTTTTAGCTTGGCAATTGCATTTCAAAATCTACTTTGGGGTGCAGTACAACCATTCACTGGAGCGTTAGCAGATAAGTACGGAAGTAAAAAAGTCGTAGCTGTTGGTGGTGTTCTGTATTGTATTGGTTTAGGACTGATGTCAGTCAGCTCAAGTGTGTGGCTACTTGATTTGAGCGCTGGCTTAATTATCGGCATGGCGTTGTCTGCAACATCTTTTTCCGTTTTATTGTCTGCCGTTGGTCGTGCAGCACATCCCTCTAAACGAGGTATGGCGATGGGGATTGCGAGTGCAGCAGGGTCATTTGGGCAATTTATCATGTTGCCAACAACCCTACTACTGATTAAGCATTTTGGATGGTCATCTGCATTGGTGATTAGTGCTATTTTAGTTGCATTGGTTATTCCGCTGGCTTGGCTGCTTAAAGCACCTGCTTATGTAGCACCCAATGCCATTAAGCAAGCCAACAAGCCAAATATGTCCTTTAAACAAATTTTAAAAATTGCGTTTAATCACAAACCATTTTTATGGCTGGCTTTAGGCTTTTTAGTCTGTGGTTTTCAGGTCGTTTTCCTAGGGATTCATTTACCAGGTTATTTAATTGATCATGGTTTTGATGCCTCGACAGGTACGGTCTTTTTAGCTTTAGTTGGACTATTTAATATTATTGGTACCTATAGCGCAGGTTGGCTCGGTGATAAATACTCAAAACCACATTTACTTATGTGGCTTTATGGTTTACGTGGCATTACCATTATTTCATTTCTTGCATTACCGTTAAGCCTTTATACAGTTTATGCTTTTGGTATTATTATGGGACTATTATGGTTATCTACTGTTCCACTTACAAACGGTATTGTTGCCAATATGTTCGGTGTGAAATATCTCACTATGCTCAGCGGCATCGTATTTTTCACTCATCAGATTGGATCATTTTTTGGTGGATGGTTAGGTGGCTTAAACCACGATATAACAGGAAACTATAACCTGATTTGGATGTGTTCAATTGTATTAAGTGCTCTAGGTGTCGTGGTACATTTCTTTGTCAATGAGGAGGCGATCGTCAATGACTGATTCACTACTTTGGCTAAAAACAAGTATTGTGATTGGCATCATAGTCTTATTTAGTCTGGCTATTGGCTTATGGCTCAACACACCTGAACTGTTTGAATATTTTAATAATGCTTTTTGTGCACATTAATTTATTTTTTATAAAATTTTAAATATTAAAAAACCCATAAGTATTTGCTTATGGGTTTTTGTTTTAATCACCTAAGTAATATAACTTAGAAAATCAAATTAACTAATTATAATTAAAACAAACGATTCATACCATTTAATGTCGCTACACGATAGGCTTCTGCCATCGTTGGATAGTTAAATGTAGTTTCAACAAAATACTTAATGGTATTGTTACCACTTTGCATTACTGCTTGACCAATGTGAATAATTTCAGCGGCATTGTTACCAAAACAATGTACACCTAATAATTCTAAAGTATCACGATGGAACAAGATTTTAAGCTCGCCCACTGTATCACCAGTAATTTGCGCACGTGCCAAATGACGGAAAGATGCCTGCCCCACTTCATACGGAATTTTTTCTTCAGTCAACTGACTTTCAGTTTTACCAAAGAATGAAATTTCAGGAATGGTATAAATCCCTGTTGGAATATCCGTTACAGGTTTAACATCTTCCTCACCGCTCATGTTCGCACCTGCGCAACGACCTTGGTCATATGCAGCAGAAGCTAATGATGGCCAACCAATGACATCACCTGCAGCATAAATATGCTCTACTTCGGTTTGATATTTTTCATTGACAGCAATTTGACCACGACTATTCGGTTTAATCCCTACATTTTCAAGACCTAAACCATCTGTATTTCCTGAACGACCATTACACCATAAAATTGCATCGGCTTTAATCTTCTTACCACTTTGTAAATGCATCACCACGTGATCATCAAAAGTTTCAAGGAAATCAATTTGCTCATTGTTACGAATCAATACGCCTTGTTCACGTAAGTGATAAGATAAGGCATCGGCAATTTCATCATCTAAATAGCTTAAAAGCTGATGTTGAGTATTGATTAAGTCAACTTTATGATCTAAACCAATGAAAATAGAGGCATATTCACAACCAATAACACCCGCACCATAAATGATGATTTTATGTATAGGAAAATCTAGATCCAAAATTTTATCTGAATCAAATACACGAGGATGTTTAAAATCAAGACCTTGTGGATGATATGGACGACTACCTGTCGCAATCACCAATTGTTTAAATACGATCGTTTCTTCAATACCATCTTCACTAAAAATAATAACAGTGTTCTGATCTTGAATATAAGCACGACCATGATACACATCTATATTATTACGATCATAAAAACGCGAATGCGTATTGACCTGTTGCTGAATCACTTTATGTGCATTGTGTAACACTTGTTTCATGGTGAACTGTTTCCAGTCGCCCACTTTTTTAAACATCGGATCACGTTGATAGCGAATAATACTCGATACCGTTTGACGCAATGCTTTACTCGGGATTGTACCCACATGCGTACAGTTACCACCTAACTGTTCGCGTACATCAATAATAGCAACACGTTTGCCCGATTTAGCCAGCTTCATTGCCGCGCCTTCACCAGCAGGTCCTGAGCCAAGTACGACCGCATCGTATTTCACAAAACTTCCACTGACGATTTCTTTCTTACGTGGCATTCAAAGCTCCTTATCACAACTCTGTCTATATATCTTCAGTATTATGACCTAAGTTTATGTATTTTGCTGTATTTACCCTGCATATATTATGTGATGACCACATTTCGTAAATGAATAGTGTTTTTACCCTATCATTTTTCAATTCAGCTATAATATCAATAAATATCCCCCGTCAAAAACAGTGGAAAAGTTGAATATGTCAGAGAACCGTAGACCTGAACAGGGTGTCAAACTGCGTGGTGCCGAAAAAGTTTCCCGTATACCTGTAAAAGTTATTCCAACGGTTGAAACGCCTCGAAAGCCCGATTGGATTCGTGTCAAAATGGCTGCGCCTGATGAAGTTCAACGCATTAAAACAACACTGCGCGCGCAAAAACTTCATACCGTTTGTGAAGAAGCAGCTTGCCCGAACCTTCCTGAATGTTTTGGTGGTGGTACTGCAACCTTTATGATTATGGGCGATATCTGTACGCGTCGTTGTCCATTCTGCGATGTGGCACATGGTCGCCCAAATGCTTTAGATGCAGATGAACCACGTCACATGGCCGAAACCATTTCAAATTTAGGTTTGAAATATGCGGTCATTACTTCTGTAGACCGTGATGATCTACTTGATGGTGGTGCGCAGCATTTCGTTGACTGTATTAAAGAAGCTCGTAGCTTAAGTCCAAAAACTTTACTTGAAATTTTGGTACCTGACTTCCGTGGTCGTATGGATGTAGCTTTACGTATCATGACGGAATGCCCGCCTGATGTGTTTAACCACAACATTGAAACTGTACCTCGTTTGTATAAAGCCATGCGTCCAGGTTCAGACTATCAGCACTCTTTAACTTTGTTAAAAATGTTTAAAGAATACTGCCCTGATGTGCCAACCAAGTGCGGTTTGATGGTCGGTATTGGTGAAACTGAAGAAGAAGTCATTTCTTTATTGGATGATTTACATGCACACGGCGTAGATTATGTGACTATTGGTCAATATTTACAGCCATCGAAAGAACATGCGCCAATCGATCGTTTTGTCACACCTGAAGAATTTGAGCGTTATACCGCTCATGGTCAAAAACTTGGTTTTCGTAATATTTGGGCTGCACCAATGGTACGTTCAAGTTACTTTGCAGATCGTCAATATTATGGTGAACCTGTTCCTGCGGTACGTCGTAAAGTTGATCCTGCTAAAAAAATTGCGGTACAAACGATTGAAGCTTAATTGTCAATAAGCCTCAAACATTGAAGAAAAAAGCCCTCACCTGTTGAGGGCTTTTTTCTTACTTTTTAAATCTATTTTTCCAAATAAATATAATTGAAATTATGTACTGTACCGTCTAAAAATGTACGACCATTCGCCAATGGATTTGAATGATGATCGTTTTATGCTTAGAGCATTTTCCAATGAGCAAAAAATAATGTCACAACAAGATTATGAAAATGGTTTAAAAGTCCGCACTGAAGTCATGGGTGAAAGTTTTGTGAAACGTGCACAAGATAATACCGTTCCATTCACACAACCTTTACAAGATTGGATTAATGAGCATGCGTGGGGTTCAACTTGGCAACGTGAAAGTATACTTCCTCGTAAATATCGCTCACTCATAACTATCGCGTTCTTAACTGCGCAAAAAAGTCCAACTGAGCTGAAAGGTCATGTTCGTGGTGCTTTAAATAATGGCGCAACCGTTGAAGAAATTCAGGAAGTGTTGCTACACAGCCTGCCGTATTGTGGTGCACCTGCAACACAAGAAGCTTTTCGAGCTGCACTTGAAGTAATTAATGAATATCAAAAAACTAAATAAAATAGTTATTATTTTTAAATTTACGAGGAAGTAAAACTTTATTTACTTCCTTTTTTTAATAGCTGATTTTTTGAATTAAAATACTGAACAATTCAACTATACGCCTTATAACAACAGGCACTCAATTAAAAATATAAAATACCTTTTTAAAAATTAACCATACAAATTCATTGAGTTATTTTTAAATAATATTCAAAAAAAATTTATCTTGGCATAAGGATTGCTTAAAAAGATTACCGCTCAGTGTATTTACTTTTTTTACAGGTTCTTTTTTATGTCTCAAATTAAACTCTTTTCAGCTTCAATTTTATCTTTACTCTGTTTATCAGTTACACACGCTAAAAATGTCACTCATGATAATTTTAAAGTTTTAAATCAAATTACTGATCAGCCGACCTTATTAAAAGATGGTGAATATAAAGGAAATTATTATGTTCCTTCTACACTCAAAACAATTCAATGGGGATATTTACCCAACCGTGATGCAAAACCAGTACTGACTGTCGCGTCGGGTAGCACGGTGACCTTTGATACCATTTCACATGAGGGATTGCTTGAAGACCAAGGGCGAAATGTAGAAAAATATTTTAAATCAAAGGGCGTAAATTCTGAGCAAATTCTCAGCGATGCTCAAAAAATTACTGCATCGGATCTTAAACATGACTTTCACAAAGATGGCCCACATATTGTCACTGGCCCTCTTGCAATTACGGGCGCTGAACCTGGTGATATTTTAAAAGTAGAAGTCATTAAAGTAGAACCACGTGTTCCCTATGGTGTTATTTCCAACCGGCACGGCAAAGGAGCTTTAGTTGGTGAATTTCCGAAACAAGTGCAACAAGCAAATGCATCCGCTGAACATCCTGAACGTTTCGGTAATGTCTCAATTTTTACACCGATTGAAAAAAATACCCAAGGTGAATATGAAGGGGTTTTAAAAACTGAAAATGGTAAAGCCATTCGGTTTCCGCTGTATCCATTTATGGGGATCATGGGGGTAGCTGCAAACACATCTGAACCAGTTCACTCAGTTCCACCTGCAATGTATGGTGGTAATATTGATATAAATGAACTCGGTGCAGGTTCAACAGCCTATTATCCAATTCAAGTCAAAGGTGCATTATTTTATACGGGTGATAGTCATTTTGCTCAAGGTGATGGTGAAGTTGCATTGACTGCATTAGAAGCCTCAGCCCGTGCAACGCTTAAATTCACTTTATTAAAAGCAGGAAAAGATAAAATTCCAGGTAAAGAGATTAAACAACCTTTGGCAGAAAATGCTGAATTTTGGATCACACCTGGTTTAGATGAAGACTTAGATGAAGCCATGAAAAAATCAACACGCGAAGCAATCCGTTTCTTAAATCAAGAATATGGTATTGATGAAGCAATCGCCTATGCTTACCTCAGCGCTGCCACTGATTTTGAGGTTTCACAAGTTGTTGATAAAACAAAAGGAATTCATGCAAAAATTAGAAAAGCTGATTTTAAAGAGTTTGCAAATGAGTCATCCATCTTAAAATAATTACGATATCCAGATTGTAAGATACAACATCACTTGTTTTTGGTTATGTTGTATCCCACTCTTTATATTCTAATATTTAAAGTTCATTTTTTTCAGAATCTTAAGACTATATGTTTAAATATTTTTTGATTACTTTTCTAATAACATCAATGTGCTATTTAAAATCTAAAAGATAATTGTTATCATTTGCCTTAATACTTACACAAATTTACATAGCATTATGCAAAGCCAGCCCGAATTAAATGCAGGTACAGTACTTAATACAGATCGCTTTAAGTATCTTTCCCCATTACTGACTTATCGTCTAATGATCAGTTATCGTTTTCTACTCGCTATTGTCGGTGGTTACGCCTTAGCAAGTTATTCTGCAATCGTCATTGCAAAAATATTTGCAGAACAGCGTGCCGATGCTGTACTTAGTGCAACCTTACTCGCTTTTTGTATTTATTGTGCTGCATTTATTTGGGTGTTTATGGTGAAAAAAACACTAAAAGCAACTTTAGGCATTGTTCTCCCTGCGCTTATTTTATGGGCAACAACGATATTTGTAGGGAACTAATATGCGGATAGATGACAAAGTTGAAGGACCGCGCCAATCAATGTCATGGCTACATACATGGGCAAGTCTAATTTTAGGTTGGTTACTCTATGCAATTTTCCTGACAGGGACGTTGAGTTTTTTCCAATCTGAAATCTCTGTTTGGATGAAACCAGAAACACATCAATCTGTACCAGACACATCCCAAGTTAAGCAAACAGAAGTGGCTTTAGCTTTTTTGCAAAAAAACTATCCAGATGCTGGCAGTTGGTCTATTCAACTTCCAAATCATCGTCAAACCACAACTGAACTAAATATTCGAAAACAAGGTGAAGACTTACAAGCAAGGCGTGGCGGTGAACGAGTGACAATTGACAGTGCAACAGGTACTGAAATTGATACACGTGATACTCGTGGTGGAAATTTTTTATATCGCTTCCACTTTGAATTATATGGGTTGCCTCGTATTTGGGCACGCTGGATTGTTGGTCTTGCAACCATGCTGATGTTAGTCGCTATTGTCAGTGGTATCATCACACATAAAAAAATCTTTAAAGATTTCTTTACTTTCCGCTCAGGCAAAGGGCAACGTTCATGGCTCGATGCACACAATGCCACAGCAGTATTTGCACTTCCCTTCCACTTAATGATCACCTTAAGTGGTTTATTATTACTAATGTTTACACTTATGCCTTGGGGGGTGAATCAAGTTTATGAGAGTCGCCAAGACTTTTTAAAAGATCAACGTGCCGGGCTAATTCAACAAGGTTCAAATAAAGCACCGTCTGATCGTGCACAAAATGCTCAGAACATGCGTTCTGACAATGAAAATCAGCAAGGTCGAGGTGAAAGGCGTGGAAAAGGTCAACAACAAAAGCAATCTGCACCTTTAACAGCACTAGAACCCATTATTTCTGCAACACAAGCAAAGTGGAGAAATAATCCAATTGCATCGATTAATATTGTTGCACCCAACACGAATAAAGCCACGATTGAACTACGTGCTTTACACGGCGAAAGTGTGGCTCATCGTAATGTGTATGCAAGCTTAAAATACAATGGTGTGACAGGTAAAGATATCTCCAATGATGATGCTCAACTGAAAAATCCATCTATTCCAACAGGTATATACAATGTCATTACAGTACTTCATGAAGCACGTGGTGTAGACTTGGCATTACGTTGGTTATTATTTTTCTCAGGTATTCTGGGGACATTAATGATTGCAACAGGACTCATCTTATGGTGTGTAAAACGCGCACCACAACAACAAAAACAAGGTTATAAATCGTTTGGCTATCGCGTAGTTGAAGTCACTAATATTGCAGCCATTATTGGTTTACCGATTGCGTGTTCTGCCTATTTTTATGCGAATCGCTTTATTCCTGCCGATTTAGAACTACGTCTCAATTGGGAAATTCGCACTTTCTTTATCGTTTGGTTACTTACTCTCATTTATGCCATGTTACGACCGCATCGTCAGGCTTGGTTGGAGTTATTGGGACTGGCAACACTTGCCTACCTATTATTACCAATAATTAACGTTATGACAGGTGGTCAGGCTTTATGGAACAGCATTGCTCATGAACAATGGATGATTGCGACTTTTGATTTGATGTGTTTATTATTGGCAATATTATTTGCATTTAGCTTTTATAAAGTCAAAAAGCATCAAGGACTACCAAAAAAAGTAAAAGCTCCCACTCGCCAAACTCAGGAGAGTAGAACAGCATGATTGACTCAACTTTCATTTGGTTTCTATTTATTTGGTCGATCAATAGTGCAGGCTTACTTTCTATTGCTGCAAGCATGTCTAAACATCAAAAACAGATTTTTGGCCATGAACTCAAACCATTACATACTCGTATTTTTAAAATTGCAGGTTGGGTCTTACTTATTCTTACCCTTGTCTTATGTACGACACAAGGACATTGGAGTACGTATATCAGTTATTGGATTGGGACTCTCACTTTTGCAGCGCTCTTTAGTGGTTTGTGTTTGAGTTATTACCCTCAGTTTTGTAAAAAAATTGGCTTATTTACCCTTCTACTCGCCAATGCTTGCCTGATTTCAGCCTTATTTTAATACTTAAACTTTAATACTTAAATTTTAAGTATTTTTATTTTTACGCATTAAAGCCAATCTTCGGATTGGCTTTTTTTATACAAAGCATTACGCTATAGCGATTCTATTGTTGTGATTTTATTATGTCTGATCTTCCAATTTCTCCCGAGCTTTATAACCGTGCAATGGCGGGCAACCGTGAAGCTCAATTTGAACTCGCAGAAATTTATATGCAAAGTGAAAATGATGACCACATAGAATTAGCTGAAGAATGGGCACTAAAAGCTGCACAATTGGGACATGTTGAGGCAATGTATTGGTTAGGCGAAGGCTATACAGCCTATGCCAAAGATCTATTAGAAGAAGATCCTGCTGAAGCAAAAACTTATTTTGAACATGCACATCGCTGGCTAGAGCAAGCGGTCAAACAGCAACACCCTGCTGCAATTTTTGAGCTAGCCAATTTTTACCGTCGTGGTGATGTGGTTGAAAAAGACATTGCTAAATCAATCGAAATGCTCGAACAAGCTGCAAAACTCGGTGAAGTGCAAGCCATGCGTGATCTTGTTGCGATTTATGAACATGGTTTAGGTGTCGATATTGATGATGAAAAAGCTGATTTTTGGGCAGACCAAGCTCAACAAGCTGATCTGCAATAAATTCTGCCTAATACAATCAGCCTTCTCTCTCCAAATCTATCTCAAAGCACTACCGTGAGACAAAAGGCTGATTTAAAATCGTAAAAAAGTTGATCCTGATGTAAATATCCCTAACTGACTTTCTAAAATATGCTGCCAAATTTAGAGTAATTTTATTGGTTTTTAGCGTTTTAAAAACTTAAAGAACGCATGATCAAATCAATCATAAAGTAAAAATTAATTAAAATTCAAAATCTTACAATTTTATTCTAAATCAAGTTTGATTTACCTAAAAATCTTTTGCGACTTTGGATGTATCCACAAGAGACAAAGAACACTTTATATCTATCTCTATACCTCTTTTACTCATCTGAAAGCTATGTCTTTGTCTCTTCAATTTGATACTTTTGACAACCCTATGTACCTGAAAAAAGTCGGCAATTGGGTGATCACTTTTTTAAATTCAGTCGAACAAAATACAACTCAACCCATCCGATTAAGCATTCGCTCAGTATTGCCTATTCAACTCTCAGATAGTATTCAACCACGCTCTATTGAAATCTATCAATCAAACGATGAAAACATATGGCATGTTGAAAATGCAGCTTTTTTTAATAGTCATAATCAGCAATTTCATACAATTAAATTCCAACACGACATGATGCTGAAAATTGTAGAAACAATAATCGCCGAATTCAAACGCTACGATGTTGATATTCAACTACTGAGTTAAAACATAGCATTTTTAAAAAAATAAATTGTTCAAGCGCCTTACCCGCCTCGGTGGTTTTTTTATATCTTAGATTCTCCGATGAGCTATCAAAAAAACACGATTTATCGTTTTTATCGGTCGTCAAAAATATCATTTTTTAAGTTTTCGCTAGCTTTTTAAGAAAACATCTACTTTTAAAAGTGCTACAATACCGAATATATAAAATTCTCTCCGGCTCCCATGTGTGGTGCCTATTTCGAAATAGTTAGGATTAGCAATGACTGATAATGCAACGATTTTGCAGAATGTACCAGTAGGCAAAAAAGTCGGTATCGCCTTTTCTGGTGGTCTAGATACTTCAGCAGCTTTATTGTGGATGAAACAAAAAGGCGCAGAACCTTATGCTTATACAGCAAATTTAGGTCAACCTGATGAAGATGACTATGATGCAATTCCACGTAAAGCAGAGGCTTATGGTGCTGTTCTTGCACGTTTAGTCGATTGCCGTTTACAACTTGCATTAGAAGGTATTGCTGCAATTCAATGTGGCGCATTCCACATCTCTACAGGTGGCGTACCTTATTTCAATACGACTCCATTGGGTCGTGCTGTTACAGGTACTATGCTTGTAACTGCAATGAAAGAAGATGACGTTAACATTTGGGGTGACGGTTCTACTTATAAAGGTAACGATATTGAGCGTTTCTACCGTTACGGTTTATTGACCAACCCTGCGCTTAAAATCTATAAGCCTTGGTTAGACCAGACCTTTATTGATGAGCTTGGCGGTCGTGCGGAAATGTCACAATTCCTTATCGATAATGGCTTTGACTATAAAATGTCAAAAGAAAAAGCCTACTCAACAGATTCAAACATGTTGGGTGCAACACATGAAGCAAAAGATCTAGAATACCTCGATGCTGGTATCAAAATCGTTGATCCAATCATGGGCGTTGCATTTTGGAAAGAAGATGTAAAAATTGAAGCTGAAGAAGTTTCAATCACTTTCGAAGAAGGCTTCCCTGTTGCATTAAATGGCAAACGCATTGAAGATCCAGTTGAATTCATTCTTGAAGCCAACCGTATTGGTGGCCGTCATGGTCTAGGTATGTCGGATCAAATCGAAAACCGTATCATCGAAGCAAAATCTCGTGGTATTTATGAAGCTCCAGGTATGGCGCTTCTTCATATTGCTTATGAACGTCTTGTAACAGGTATTCATAACGAAGATACTATTGAACAATACCGTATCAACGGTTTACGTTTAGGTCGCCTACTTTATCAAGGTCGTTGGTTCGATTCTCAAGCGCTTATGCTTCGTGAAACTGCACAGCGTTGGGTTGCAAAAGCAATCTCTGGTACTGTGACTTTAGAACTTCGTCGTGGTAATGACTATACGATTATGAACACTGAGTCTGAAAACCTTACTTATGAAGCTGAGCGTTTGACGATGGAAAAAGGCGATTCTATGTTCTCTCCTATGGATCGTATTGGTCAATTGACTATGCGCAACTTGGATATTACAGATACTCGTGCAAAATTAGGTATTTATACAAATACTGGTCTATTGGCTGTTGGTTCAGGTTCTGCTGTACCACAACTTAAAGATAAAAACTAATACATTTAATCTAATTGATTAAACAAAAAACCGCCAAAATGGCGGTTTTTTGATGTCTCATTTTTATAATAATACGTTAAAAATTAATTAAGCCACATCATCAAACTCGTGCACTCCATAACCTTTGACTAACTTATTTTTCCAAAATACAAGTAACTCAGACTGATCGTTCTAATCAAGATGAGAATCTGATTTAAAACACCCTCATAATTCTGGTGCTGTTTTTTTTAAATATCAAAAATAAATATGACTCATTTAGGATTCTGTATCAGATATTTCCAATTATTTTAAAATCTTTTAAAAACAAGTATGTTCCACCATATCAAGGGTGCCGCAACAGAAGATGCCTTTACATATGAATTACTCAAGAAATTTAACCACAACGCCCGACTGTACTTTACGACCAAGATCATTTGCATCCCAATTGGTCAAGCGAATACAACCATGCGATGCTGTTTTTGAAATTAATGATGGATTGGGAGTACCATGAATACCAAAAGAGGGTTTGCTCAGTGCAATCCAAATATTTCCAACAGGTCCATTTGGTCCCGGTGGTAAAGTCAGCGGTTTTTTATTGCCACCTTGCACAAAGTTTTTCGGCGAATAACCATAATAAGGATTCGGTGCAACTTTTACGACTTTATGCGTTCCTTTTGGCGATGGCGTATCTGATCCACCAATGGTCGCTGGAAATGATGCGATCAAATGGTTTTGAGTATTAAATAAATAAAGTTGTCTTGCCCCTTTATGCGCAACAATGAGGCTCACATCGGCAGGTAAATCATTGCGTA
Organism: Acinetobacter sp. TY2; assembly: GCF_046269225.1. Lineage (NCBI taxonomy): Bacteria > Pseudomonadati > Pseudomonadota > Gammaproteobacteria > Moraxellales > Moraxellaceae > Acinetobacter > Acinetobacter sp. TY2. The sequence goes on along the minus strand of NZ_JBJZOR010000019.1, from coordinate 29,072 downwards.
CATTCGGGACAATAATTTTTTCACCGACAGTTTTAAAACTTACTTTCGGGTTTAAATGACGTAAAAACTCTTCATCAATATGAAATTTTTCACCTAACATTTCGGTGACACGGGTGTAATACAAACCTGGCATTTTGGCTTGTAATGCATAATTACGTGGAATACTTTTCGCATAAGGGCCTTTCAAATCCTGTGCTGTAATCGTGTATGTTCCATACGCCGCAGTCTTTTGTTTTGAAACTAAACTATCCCATGTTTGTTTAGTTAACTCGCCCGTTACAGGAAAACCATTCATCTGCTGATAAGCTGAAAGTGCTTTTAGAAAATTCTTACCGCTTTTTGCATCGATTGCACCAGGTGAAGCATGTAAATTATTCAACATTACTTGTGCACGTGCATAGGTTGGAAATTGACCACGCCCCAAATTACCCCAAGTAGCGTTATTTATACTCTCTAACGTCCAATTGACCTTTGCAACAGGCGGAGCAACTTTTTCAGCACTTTGTGTTGTTATACTTTGCACAACTGTTTTCGTTACTTCATTTTTCACACTTGCAAAAGAATGTACAGGCAATGCCATAAAAATAATGCACATTGTTAATCGTTTAATCTTTGACTCAAAAATACCCATAAAACTTCTCTAATGATTTAAAAGAATACGTATCTCTTAAATTAAATTTTAAAAAATTAAATACCTACATTCACAATTTATTCAATATGACTTCAAAAATCTGTCTCACCTATACAGAAGATGATTTTCCTCAAACATAGAAATTCAGCATTTCAAATACCAAAACACATGAATAGGCTGATATTATTTCAGCTGGCTATTTATATTAAACAAGAGAACATTCCTTGTCCTTTGACAAAATTATAGTCACAAACATGAATAATTTCACACTTTTTTAATATTATTTTAGATAATTAGTGGTTTTTATCCTATAAAACTCACATTTTGCTCAATCTGCCTGAATTTCATTGATTTTACAAATATTATTCGTACTTTAATATGAAATTTTTCCAACCATAAAATACTTTATATCTAAATAAATATTAGAAGCATTATCCATAATAAAACAGTTGGTTAAAATTAAAAAAACGGCTCGAATAATACAAATTGCGGTTATCTTTTTGTGTTGAATCGATTATTATCTATTTTATTTTTTGATGTAATAATTGCCTTGAACACGATTACTCTGCTTCAGCCAGATGACTGGCATGCTCACCTCCGTGATGGACTTGCTTTGCAACGTACTGTTCCTGACTTAGCGCGTCAATTCTCCCGTGCTATCTGTATGCCAAATACAGTTCCTCCTGTAAAAACTGTTGAAGAAGCAAATGCCTATCGTGAACGAATCATGGCGCATGTCCCTGAAGGCGTTCACTTTGACCCACGTATGGTGTTGTATTTTACAGACCACACAACACCTGATGAAGTCAAAAAAATCAAAGAGTCTGCATTTGTAAATGCAATTAAATTATACCCTGCCGGTGCAACCACGAATTCAGACAATGGCGTGAGCGATATTCGTAAAGTATATAGCGTCATTGAGCAACTTGAAGAGCATCAAGTTCCATTGTTATTACATGGTGAAGTCACACATAATCATGTCGATATTTTTGACCGTGAAAAACGTTTTATCGATGAAGTACTTGCCCCACTTTTAAGACAATTTCCGAAATTAAAATTGGTACTTGAACACATCACCACAAGTGAAGCAGCAAACTTCGTTCTTGAGCAAGATCGTAATGTTGCAGCAACCATTACCCCACAGCATTTATTATTTAACCGTAATGATATGTTGGTTGGTGGCGTAAAACCTCATTTTTACTGTTTACCTATTTTAAAACGCCAAACACATCAGCAAACTTTGCTTGAAGTGGCAACCAGTGGTAATCCTAAATTTTTCTTAGGCACTGACAGCGCGCCACATTCTAAAGATGCTAAAGAAAATGCCTGTGGTTGTGCAGGTTGCTACAGCGCACCAACCGCGATTGAGCTTTATGCACAAGCATTTGATCAAATGGGTCGTATTGAGCGTTTAGAAGGCTTTGCAAGTCACTTTGGTGCAGACTTCTATGGTTTGCCACGAAATACGAGTACAATTACCCTCGTGAAAGAAGATCAGGTAATTCCTGAAAGTTTAGACTACTTGGATGGTGAAAAAATTATCCCGCTCTATGCAGGAAAAACCATCCATTGGAGAAAGGTGTGACAACTGAAATACAACCTGTAATTGGTCAACGCTTCCGTGGTTTTTTACCCGTCGTTGTTGATGTTGAAACTGCAGGTTTTAATTCTGATACGGATGCATTGCTAGAAATTGCATGCATTCCTATTGTTTATGATGCAGAAGGAAAATTTGTTCCAGGTCAAGCACATCATGCACATATCAATCCATTTGAAGGTGCAAATCTAGATCGTAGATCGCTTGATTTTATTGGTGTCGATCCATTTAACCCGATGCGCATGGCAATGGCAGAAGACGAAAAAACAGCGCTTAAACGCATGTTCAAAGCCGTCAATGAAGTTCGTAAACAGCAACACTGTACGCATGCCGTACTTGTTGGTCATAACGCTCATTTCGACCTCGGCTTTGTCAAAGCCGCAATTGCACGTACAGGCACTAAAAATCAGAATCCTTTTCATAGCTTTTCTGTTTTTGATACTGTGACCTTAAGTGCTGTGATGTTTGGACAAACGGTACTCGCAAAATCATGCATTCAAGCTGGAATTGAGTTCGATGGTAAAGAAGCACACTCTGCTTTATACGATACTCAAAAGACTGCTGAACTGTTTTGCTATATTTTGAACAAACTCGCACCTCACTTACTTGACACCTTGATGACGGATCACTAAGATACCGTCATCTTCTAAACGTCCCTATCGTCTAGAGGCCTAGGACATCGCCCTTTCACGGCGGTAACCGGGGTTCGAATCCCCGTAGGGACGCCATCTATTTTTTCGCTGTAAAAATATCACCTCTCTTATCTTATTATTTTTTCTACTTATCTTAGAATAGATTTTGGACGACTTTTTTTATGTAATGTTCAATTAATCAACAAACCATATATAAATATTAGCCTATATGGCTTAATTTTTACATTTACACTTGAAAAAAACCAAACACCCACGATTTAATAATGTAAGTTCACCCAATTGACTCTGTGCACATGAATAATCACAACAGCCCTGAAATTATAATCATTGAAGATCAGAATTTTGGCAGCCATGTAGAACACTGGTCGCTGCTAACAGAACACCCCTCAACTGATGTACCTAAGTGGATGGGTGAAGCTCTCAATTCCCCTGTTATGCCTATGGGCATCTGCTCACAAGAATGCGATATGGATCAAGCCATTTGGCTCATTCAAGGGCCACAGCAGCAAACCATTCAAATTGCACAAGTGATTGCCGTTGAAGATGGGAAACCGAAAGCGGTTAAAACAGCATTCCCATTTTTTGAAAGCCCTTATACGATGCATGCAGAGATTGAACGCATTATTACCTGCAAATCAAATACGCAAGCTGTTTTAAGCCTCAAGCTCAATGCCAATAGTACAGTGTATGCTTTTGACAGCTTATATAGTGTCAATCATGCCAATTATAAAAAAAATCAAACCTATAAAGTTCAACTCAATGCTTTTGCTTATGAATTGGAAAAAGTATCTGATCATGAGCAAATCATTGTCGATGATCCAGCTTCAATTAAACATCATCGTGCTTTAAATGAAATTTTGTCAGAAAATAACGGGGTTGCACCTGCCAATTTGCAAGAACTTATTGATGCATGGGAGCCAAAATCTGAAGATGATAAAGCACCCGTCACTGTCGATTTTTCCAAAATGGTGGCTTATTTGTATGGCGAAACCCTTGGGCAGGAAGATGAAGCATGGTTCCAAGGCAAAATTGTCGGCAAAACACAGACTGAATTTCAACAATCTGAATTTACACTCTATGATGTCACACTAATTTTAGAAGAAGATCAGCCTGCAACACTAATTCGTATTGCCACACAAAACCCAGCTTTTAAAGATTTTGAAATTGGACAATATATTCGTGGCAATCTTTGGATTCAAGCGAATATCTATGCAGAAGCCAAAGCCTAAACAGCCAAATTTTGAGTGATATAAATAAGAAAGAGGATAAAATACCATTTTTTATCCTCTTTTTAATCAGAATTTTGAATGTTTATTCTCACCGAACATAATGGCATATTTCCCTCTTAAATAATGATCTCTTTCAATCAAAGCAGAAACACCTGCCCATTATGATTATAAAATAGATGATAAATTTGATTCTTTAACTTAAAAAATTCTGCTGATTGTTATCACTTATTTATTTTTATTGAGCATATAATTAGCTACATATTAAAAAATAAAAATAGTAAAAATATCAATAATTCATAATGAATAAGATCTTAAAATAGTTTAATCAGTAACTTAGAAATATTACTGTATATAAATCACCCAAATCTTTTGTCTAAAAAATTAGATTCTCAATTCAAGATACTCCTCATATATTTAATGCCGTTTAATAAAATATTTAAATTATTGTTATTTATTTAAGTTTGTACTTTAATTGATCAAAGAAATATGTTAAAAATGTGACAACACAGGATTGAACAATAATTTCAAAATCCAGGCTTAGCAATGAAAATCACATCAGAACAAACGACCGATTTAATACATTCCCCTCGTACATTTGTGCTACGTATTGATAGGGGTGGTTTCTGCTTTTTTATTTTAGGGATGTTTCTTACTGCAATGATATTTAATTATCTTGGTATTTTTCCATCACTTCACTAATCACTCGATTTTGCATTAAAAAACCCTCATAAAGAGGGTTTTTTAATGCATTTTCAATTAGACTGACTTAGCCATTTCGCTTAGTAAAATCATCCATAAAGTTAACTAATGCTTGCACACCTTCAAGTGGTACAGCATTATAAATACTTGCACGCATACCACCGACTGAACGGTGCCCAGCAAGATTGAGTAAATGATTTTCTTCCGCTTCTTTCAAGAATAACTTATCTAAATCAGCATTTGCCAATGTAAATGGTACATTCATAATTGAACGGTTTGGTGTTGCAATCGGATTTGCATAGAAATCACTAGAATCGATATAACCATACAATAATTGTGATTTTGCCAAGTTCACTTGATGCATTGCGTCCACACCACCTTGCTCAAGTAACCATTCAAATACTAAACCTGATAAATACCATGCATAAGTTGCAGGTGTATTTACCATAGATTCATTTTTCGCTTGTGAACTATATTTCAACAAACTTGGAATTTCAGGTTTCGCTTGATCAAGCAAATCATCACGTACAATGACTAATGTTAATCCAGCAGGACCGATATTTTTCTGCGCACCCGCATAAATCAGACCAAATTTAGAGACATCAATCGGTGCAGATAAAATACTTGAAGACAAGTCTGAAACCAATGGTTTGTCAGTTACAGGGATATTAGCAAATTGAATACCACCAATCGTTTCATTATCGGCGTAATGTACGTAGGCAGCATCATTTGACAAGTTCCATTGGCTTTGATCCGAAATAGCCAACTTTCCGTTAATGCTTGTACCCGCTTCAATAATATTGATCTCACCATAGCGCTGTGCTTCTTGAGTCGCTTTTTCTGACCAGATACCCGTATGGATATAATCTGCTTTATTATTCTTGCCCAATAAATTAAGTGGAATTGCAGAAAATTGTAGCGATGCGCCGCCCTGTAAGAACAGAACTTTATAATTCTCAGGAATATTCATCAACTTACGTAAATCAGCCTCGGCTTTTTCAGCGACAGCAACATAGTCTGCACTACGATGGCTCATTTCCATGATGGATAAGCCTTTACCACGCCAATCTAATAACTCTGACTGAGCTTTTTCTAAAACGGCAGTAGGTAATGCAGCAGGACCAGCACAAAAATTGTACGCGCGCATGATTTTTCCCTTTTTAAAGTGAAACGAATGAAATAGGCGCATTTAACCACAATTTGGCTTTTCTTGCAGTAGCTTTGTCAGTCAAACTTTCAATGTGTTTAAAGATTTAGAATTGATATTTCAATAAGAAAATTTAACTACATCTGCCTACTTGGTGTTAAATCACTCCCTGAAAGCGTCTTCAGCTTTTTAGAGCAATAATTTTCTGCATACTTAAAAAATTCAACAATGCACCACTCTCTTTACTTTTTACTTTCTACATACTTCACAAAATTATCTAAAATTGCCTGCCACCCTGCTTGCTGTTGCTCAAGTGGATATTCATGTTCAGGGTCAAAACTGATTTGTACTAAAACGGCCTGATCTTTTTGCTGAAAAATAATCTCTGCATTACGCTCACCAAATGAATAGGCAATTTTCTCATGGGGGATAATTTCAGTATATATTCCTGCAAAATCAAAACCCATACTGCCATCTTTAGCTTCCATACGATTTGAAAATTGCCCACCAACTCTTAGATCATTGACTGAATTGACCGTATGCCATTCAGGTGAAGCTGTATTCCATTCTTGAATATCTTGAGGATTGTTATAAGTATTCCAAACAAGATCAATGGGCGCGTTAATTAAAGATTCAACTGTAATTTTTGCCATTTTTATTTTCCTGATAGAATTATGTTCAATTTATCTTAACGATAAAACTTTAAAAGTACATGAACAAAAGTGTATATCGACTATACATACATTAGATTTTTAACAAACGCATGTAAACTACAAAACGAAACACTTTAAGAGATTGATTTAGATTACTTATTCTAGTCATTCAGGGTTAGAATAAGTTTAAATGAAGTCAGATGTGAAAGATTATGTTTTTCAAAACGACGCAAAATATGTATAACCAAAAAGTACAAACACGTCTGAAATTTTTGCTTCTTTGCTTTACAGGAGCCACTCTCAGTCAACTAACTTATGCTGAGTCGCTTAGCTATGTCCAAGCAGAACAATATTTTATTGAACACTCATATACTACTCAAGCAAATATAGCTTTAAATCAAGCAACAAAACTTCAAGCAGAAGCGGTCAAAAATATTGGTTTACCTAGAGTTGACCTCAATGTCCGTGCTTATAAATTTCACACTGAAACTGATATTCCGCTAAATAGTGTAAAAAACAATCTAGAGCAATCACTCTCTCAAGGTGTAAATGATCATATTGACCACTGGCAATCACAAAATAATATTCCATCAACAATTGTAGACCCTTTAAAACAAGGTCTGACACAAGGAATACAAAATGGTGTGGGTTTAATTCCAGATAAAGCCAATGTAATTTTAGAAGATGAAGTGATACGCCCAACTATTTCTGTCATGATGCCGCTTTATACAGGTGGTGTTACGACCGCTACCAAAAATATCGCCCATTTAAATGCTGAACGCAGTGAGTTAAATAGTAAACAGCAGCAAGATATACAACGATTTGAAATGATTCAAGCTTATTTCAATGTCCAATTACAACAACAACTTTTCGCTTCAAGCCAATTCAACTTAACGTCCATGCAAAAGCATTATGATAATGCTCTAAAACTAGAACAAGCAGGATTTATTAGCAAAGGACAGCGTATGCAATTTGAGGTTGCTCGTAACAATGCCCAACGTGTCAATCAAAATGCCTTTTCCAATTTACAATCGAGTCAATTTCATCTGAAAAACCTACTCAACCAATCATCCATCGAAAAATTAACTACGCCACTTTTTGTTAATCGCGAACAAAGCCAATCTGTACAACAACTTTTGGCTAGTTATTCTGAAAGCTCAAGCTTAGTTAAAAAACTACAAACGGATACTCAACTCGCGAATGAAAATATCAAACTACAAAGTGCGAGTAAGAAACCAACGTTATTCGCATTTGGTGAATACAGTTTAGACTCAGATCAAAATTGGATTGTTGGTGTTGCTGCAAGATATAACTTATTTTCAGGTCTAGATAAAAATAAAAATGTGCAAGCCGCTCAACTGCAAAAACAAGCAACAGAACTACTCACTGCACGCACTCAACAGGAAATTGAAAATATTATTTATAAATCTTATAGTGAACTACATTCAGCACAACAAAATAATCAGCTTCTACAAAATAATGAACCTGCTGTAATGGAAAACTTAAGAATTCAACAACTTTCTTTTAAAGAAGAAATGGGAACTGCTACACAAGTTATTGATGCTCAAAATCAACTCAGTATATTGAAAGCAGAAAAAGCACTCAATTCCTATAAATACATTATGTCACTCGCGACGTTACTTCAAAGCCATGGTAGTTTAGAACAATTTCAAAATTATATTCATCAATCTAATACTGATTATATTCGTTAATGGAGTATGTTGAATGACTCAAGATCCTAATACACAGACACCGCCGAATGAATCTGTAGATGAACAAAGTACTACAGTTGATCCAAGCACATCACACTCGGCAACAGATCAATTGCATCACAACCTAGAAACTGATGTTGAAAATGTATCAACTGATCTGCCCATTCAAAATACTCATGCAGAAAAACCCTCTAAATATAAAATATTATTACTTTGTATTCTTATCCTTGTTGCTCTGGGTTTTATTGCATTTGGTTTATGGAAAAGCTATCAACCGCAAATTATTGATGTACAAGGACGTGTAGAAGCCGAGACGTTACATGTCAGCACAAAAATTCCCAGCCGAATTGAAGAAATTTTTGTACATGATGGACAAGCCATTGAAAAAGGACAATTACTCGTTACATTAAGCAGTCCAGAAATTGAGACAAAAAAACAGCAAGCATTAGCAACTTTACAATCGGCTTTAGCCCTGCAATCTACTGTTGAGCGGGGTTCACAACAAGAAAATATTGATACGCTTTATGCAAATTGGCAAAGCCTAAAAGCTCAAGAAAACCTTGCTCAGACAACCTATCAACGAGGTCAGAATCTTTATACTCAAGGCGTCATTTCTAGACAGCGTCGTGATGAAATGTTTGCAGCTGCACAGTCTGCAAAAGAACTATCCGAAGCTTCTCGGCAACAATATTTACGTGCTAAGCGTGGTAGTACAGAACAGCAAAAGTCGGGAGCAGATGCACAAGTAGAAATTGCCAAAGCTGCTGTAGCAGAAGCCAATGCACTCGAATCAGAAACACGCTTATTTTCCCCTATTCAAGGTATTGTTTCTAAAACTTATGGAAAACCGACAGAACTCGTCGCAATTGGCGTTCCTATTGTCAGTATTATTAAAGATGAAAAATGGGTGAGCTTAAATATTCGTGAGGATCAGTATAGTCAAGTTTACCAAGCAAAATCTCTTGAAGGTTATGTTCCTGCTTTAAACCAGAATTTCAGATTTCAAATTAAAAACATTGATGCCGAGGGTGAGTTCGCCACAATTAAAACCACGCGTCAAAGTGGTGGTTATGATATTCGTAGCTTTAAAATTCATCTGACCCCACCTAAAGAAGCTGAAAATTTAAAAGTTGGAATGAGTGTCATCTTCAAGTTAAAACAAGGTTCTGCACAAGCAGAATAAATTTTAGGCGAGTCAATGACTGGATAATTATTCATGCTCAGCACCATCAAACGTGAAATTAGATATTTACTCACGCATAAATGGGATTTATGCATGGTGAGTCTAGCGCCGTTATGCATTATTATTCTGTTTTGTAGTATGTTTTATTCAGGTAAAGCTGAACATGTACCTATTGCTATTATTAATCAAGATCATAGCGAACTGAGTCATACGATTGAAAAGTATCTTAAACTAAATACAACATTGCACGTACAACAGATTTCTGAAGATCAAACAGAGGTAGAGAAAAATTTAAATCAGACCCGAATCTGGGGTTATGTAATGATTCCTGAGGGTGCTGAACAACGCTTAGTCAAAGGAGAGGATGCACAAATTAGTATTGTCTATAACCAGTCCTATTTTAGCATTGGCAATACTATTTCTTCAGCAATGTTATTGTCCACAGTTCAAGCTTCTACTGATTTTTTAAAAAATAATTATTTTGTAAATGAAATACCTTATATCGATATTGATATTGATACAGCACATATCAAAATTTCCCCTCTTTTCAACCCGAATTTAAATTATGAACTTTATCTTGAACCATTCGTAATTCCTGCGGTTTTACATTTATTATTATGTTGTTGTATTGCCTTTTCAGTTGGGCAAGAACTCAAACTAAATACCACTCAACAATGGAGAGATTCAACAACAGTACTTCAAGCCATTTTTGCCAAAAGCTTCGTTTATGTGATTATTTTTTGCTTTTGGACATGGTTATGGATGTTTTGGTTAATTGTTATTCGAGGCTGGACAGTCGCAGGGTCACTGAGTCTTATTTTATTTGCTCAGTTTTTATTTTATCTCGCTTATGCATTAATTAGTGTGACTGTTGTTCTTGCTACAAAGAATCTTTCAAAAACTTTTGGTTTTCTTGCTGTATATGGTGGCTCTTCTCTGAGCTTTGCAGGTGTTACTTTACCTTTAAATAATGCACCACTTTTCACTAAATTTTGGTCAAACATTATCCCTTATACACCTTATGCAAAATTACAAACTGAACAATGGGTCATTGGTAGCCCACCAACTACTTCACTTACTCCTTTATTCATTCTCACGTTATATTGTATTTTTTATTTAGCAATATCTGGCACCCTACTCAAAAAAATTATTTGGGGAGCAGTCAATGAAAAATGAGCAATTCATAAAAATCATCACTTTTTGGAAGCAAGTTGGGCAAGACTATATTCAGACCTTTAAGAATATTGCGGGTAATTTTTCAATTTTAACCACGATGATTCTATCTGTAATTTTCTATAGTTTTTTTTATCCAATTGCCTATAAATCACAGACCGCAGAACAATTGCCTATCGTAATTGTTGATGAAGAGCAAAGTGTACTCACAACCCAACTCATTACAGCAATCAGTAATAGTCCAAATGTAGCCATAATTGATATTAGTCATAATTTTGAAGAAGCTAAATATCTGGTACAAACACAAAAAGCTGATGGAATATTACTTCTTCCAGAACACCTTTCAGAAAGCCTCATTAGAGGAGAAACTGGAGGAATTGGACTTTACCTAAGCGGTGCTAATTTTTTAAAAACCAAACAAATCGGCTTAGGCATAGCAACAGCCGTAGAAAATACTATTGCTGAATATCTTTCTCGTTTTGCACAAGTTACACATTTTTCACCTGCCCTACCTATTCACCAAATCCCACTTTTCAATACTTTATCTGGTTATGGTAGTTATATATTCCCCGCTGTAGCACCACTCATTATTCACCAAACAGTATTACTCGGTTTATGTATGCTGATTGGTGGATACCGTGAAAAACAATGGCGTGCTTCTCGTGCTGAATTTTTAGCTATTTATTTAGTGGCTCTTACTATTGGGACTTTGGGCTGTCTCTATCTTTTTGGTTTCACTTTTTGGCTAAATGATTATCCTAGAGGTGGAAATTTCTTTGGAATGCTTTGCGCTGTACCTATTTTTATTAGTGCAGTCATTGGGCTTGCCTTCTTCATTGCAAGTTATTTAGATACTTCTGAACGTGCAGGACATCTCATTGTCTTTAGCTCTGTACCTTTATTTTTATTATCAGGAACGGCTTGGCCCTTACAAGCCATGCCTGAATGGATGCAAATGTTTTCTCAATTACTACCATCCACTCAGGGTATCAACTTGTTTGTACAACTTAACCAAATGGGGGTATCAACTCAATTGATATTACCTAAATTAATTTATTTACTATTTATCTCATTAATTTTATTAAGTTTATCTTGGTATCGCCTTGGAGTATTCATAAAAAAAATACATAAATAAGCCAACTTACATCTATATATTAAATTAAACTAAATTAATTGATTGGATAATTAAATTAAACTGTATTAATTTCACCCAATCAAAATACATTCAATCAGAAATAATTAGTCGAGCAGATAAAAATAGATGCAAAATAAACGCTTCTGAGAAATGCGCTCAACAATCACGCTCTCCCTCCTTCTAGCATACCCATATTCATGCTTGGAATTGGCGATTTCGCGTTTTGATCATTTAATTTTTTTTTCGCCAAAATCTGATTTTTTAAGGGCTCAGTATGAATAAACTGAAAATTAGCCTAGCATGGCAAATCGTTATTGCGCTCTTTTTAGGTATTTTGGTTGGTGCTGTTTTACATAACCAACCTGAAATCCGTGACGACATCGTCCATAACTTCCTACAACCTTTGGGTAAGATTTTCATTAATCTGATCAAAATGATTGTGATCCCGTTGGTTTTATCCATGTTAATTTTGGGTATTGCTAATGCAGGTGACAGTAAAAGTATAGGAAAGCTCGGTTTTAAAACCATTGTTTACTTCGAAATCATTACCACAATTGCTATTATTGTCGGTCTTTTTGCTGCAAACATTTTCAAGCCAGGCGCTGGCATTGATATGTCACAACTGACAACTTCTGATATCTCCCAATATCAGCAAACCACACAAGAAGTTAGTCAGCATGCACATGGTTTAGTTAACACTGTTTTGTCTTTGATTCCATCTAATATTTTCTCTGCAATGAATGATGGGCATATGTTGCCAATTATTTTCTTTGCCGTGATATTCGGTATTGGTCTTGGATCACTTGCTAAAGAAACAAAACAACCGCTCATTGATGTTTTAAAAGCGATCTCTGAAACCATGTTTAAAGTGACGCACATGATTATGCTTTTTGCACCGATTGGTGTATTTGGTTTGATCGCTGCGACTGTTGCGAACTTCGGTTTTAGCTCATTGGTTCCACTCGTGAAACTTGCTTTATTGGTTTATGGTGCAATCTTCTTCTTTATCTTTATTGTACTTGGTTTTGTGGCTAAATTCTGTGGATTCAGCATTTGGACGATTATCAAAATCTTAAAAGATGAATTAATTTTAGCCTATTCAACTGCAAGTTCTGAAACTGTTTTACCTCGTATGATGGAAAAAATGGAAGCCTATGGCGCTCCAAAATCGATCACGAGCTTTGTTGTTCCAATTGGTTATTCGTTTAATCTTGATGGTTCAACACTTTACCAAAGTATTGCAGCAATCTTTATTGCACAGCTTTACGGTATCGATTTAACCATTACACAGCAAGTTGTACTTGTGCTCACACTCATGATCACTTCTAAAGGGATTGCAGGCGTACCAGGGGTTTCTTTCGTGGTTCTACTTGCAACCCTAGGTAGTGTTGGTATTCCACTTGAAGGCTTAGCATTTATTGCAGGTATTGACCGTATCTTAGATATGGCACGTACTGTATTGAACGTAATTGGTAATGCTTTGGCTGTTCTTGTGATTAGTAAATGGGAAGGTCAATTTGATAGTGAAAAGCAAAAAAATTATAATTTTGATGCCACTCACTAACATTTAAACATTTTTTCTTATATAAAATGGGAGCTTCGGCTTCCATTTTATATCGATACCTATTTTTCAAATCACTTTATTTTTCTACTTCTTGCACCCAAAACCCCACAATTTTATCACCACCATCATGCCCATCGAACACCACAGAAAATATAATCGTTTGATTGGGATAAATATATTTATAACCAATTTTTGTCACTTTACCATACGTTGTTTCAATAGATTTAGCAGTCAATACAAGTTCAGGATTATCTGCAACATAATCAGGTAAAGCATCAAAAACTGTTTGTAAGATTTGAGGATTTTTAGTCAACTCATCTCTAATATCTTGCTCGCTCAAACTCAGAATTTTAGCCTGATCATGATCAATCAAAGCTTGAAACAATATTTTTGCTTTTGTATTTTGTTGCTCTGAAGCCTCTAAGTCGGGCATTTTTTCCTCAATTTTATCTAAAATAGTTTCTTTTACTTTTTCACATGCAGACAATGGGAATATCAGACTTAAAATTAAAACAGTACTTTTCATCTTATTTTTGATCATCATTCTTCGCCCCATTTAAGTTAATATATTCTTTATCTCACAATTTAACAAAATAATTAAGTTTAAATACCAACTCATAGTACAAATAGCAAAACCTATAAATTTAAATAATTTGTACTCCGTTACCCATCATTCACATTGCTAATATTCAATTATGCAGCTCTTGCATCCAAATACCAACAATATTATTGCCACCACGATCCTAAGAAAGTCACCACAAAAATCATGATGTTATCAGAATAATTATACTTATAGCCTATTTTAGTGACTTTCCCATAAGCCAATTCAAAGGCTTTTATTTTCTTGAGGTTGTTCTAGCATATACTCAGATAAAGACGCATAAATCTGCATGGGTTCTTGTGAATTTTTAAGCAATTCTTGACGTAAATTTGCCTCACTCAAACTCAATATTGTTGATTGATCACGATCAATAATCACTTGAAATAGTGTTGCTTCTTTTTCATTTTGTTATTCACTAGCATCAGTAATGAAGTTCTATATTTTTTCACTCATCGTTTGTTTCACTTGATTACATACAACCAATGGAAAAATCTAGGTTATCACTAAAAGGGTATTTTTATATTTCATTTTAAACACTGCTTTTTTAAATCATCATACTGTCTAAACCAATTAATCCAGAGCATCGAGATCATGCTATTCATTAAAATAATACGCTATTTTTAAGAAATACCGTATTTCAGTCGCTTAAAATAACAAAAGGATGCCGAAGCATCCTTTTGAATTTTAATATTTTAAATAATTACTCATCAGATTCATTTGTATCCGTTTCATCCATAATGGTTTCATCACCAATTAGCTTTTCGTTGTCAATTAATGCTTCACCATCAACTGAATCGATTGTTTCTGCTTGAAGATTAGCATCGACATCGACAACGCTTTCATCAATCAAATCATCTTCAACCGCTTCAACCGCTTCAACCGCAACTACGCCAACTAAGACTTCGTCATTACCTAAACGGATTAGACGAACACCTTGTGCATTACGACCAGTATGTGCAATCTCAGAAGCGCGAGTACGAACTAAAGTACCGCCATCAGAAATCAACATCACTTCTTTCGTTACATCAATCGCAACTGCACCAACCAACTCACCATTACGTTCAGATGTTTTAATGGCAATGACACCTTTACCACCACGTTTTTTGGTTGGGAAATCATCTACAGATGTACGTTTACCATAACCATTCGCAGAAGCACACAATACTTCACCTGTTTCAGGGACCACAACAAGTGAAACAATACGACTGACAAAATTCGTATCTAAAGAATCCTCATCGTCTGGTTCTATATCTGCTCCAACGTCTTCCTCAGCTTGAGCAGCAAGTGTTACACGCATACCGCGAACACCTTTCGCACTACGCCCCATCACACGAGCATCAGTTTCAGAGAAGCGAATGGCTTTACCTTCATTTGAGAACAACATAATTTGCTGTTCACCATCTGTAATCGCAACACCAATCAAGGTATCTTCATCTTTCAACTCAATCGCACGTAAACCATTTGAACGAACATTACTAAACTGCTCTAATTCAACACGTTTTACTGTACCTGATGCTGTTGCCATAAAGACATAGAAGTTTTTACGAACATTTTCAACACGTTCAGCAAACTCAGCAACAAGATCATCTTGTACATCTGTTGTAGAAAGTTCTAAACCGATTTCTTTCAATTGAATACGTAAAGCATCTGACAAGTCATCAGGGTTTTCGCCCAATTCTGCAAATGCAGCTTTTAACGGTTCGTAATGTGCATCAATAATTTCATTTTCACGAAGTTTTGCAACATTGGCACGAACAAATGTCCTAAATTCAGTTAAACGCTCTTTGAATTTTTTCGGTGCATCAATTACAGGAAGAATCGCTGTAATTGTTTCATCTGCATCTAATGGTAACAAGTTCACCATTGGACGACCTTTTGCACCACGAGATGCTTGAGGTACTTCAAATACGCGTAAACGGTACACCTTACCGACATTGGTAAAGCAAAGTACGGTCGCATGACTCGATGTTACAATCAAATGTTGAATGTAATCATCTTCTTTCATTGAAGTTGCAGATTTACCACGTCCACCACGGCGCTGTGCAGCGTAGTCTGACAATGGTTGAGTTTTCGCATACCCTGTTTTAGAAACGGTTAATACCATTTGCTCTTCAGGAATTAAATCTTCACGTGAAAAATCAATACGAGATTCAACAATAGACGTTTTACGCGCATCACCATACTGTTGTAAAATTAGCGCTAACTCTTCTTTAATCACAGCCATCAATAGATTGAAATCGTTCAAAATTGCAGTTAATTCTGCAATTTGACCCAAGATTTCAGTATATTCTGCATGTAATTTATCTTGTTCAAGACCCGTTAAACGGTGTAAGCGCAATTCAAGAATCGCAGCCACTTGCGTTGGCGATAAGCGATAAATGTCTCCTTCTAAACCAAATGGTTTTGATGGATCTTCACCTTCAATTTCATCAGGACGAATTGAAATTGAACCCGCTTTTTCAAGTAATGCAACAACACCACCACCTGCCCACTCACCTGCTTGTAAACGCTCACGCGCTTCGGCAGGATTTGCAGAAGTTTTAATAGTTTCAATAATTTCATCGATATTGGCAAGCGCAACTGTCAACCCTTCTAAGATATGACCACGTTCACGTGCTTTACGCAGTTCGTACATGGTACGACGTGTCACAACTTCTTGACGATGGCGAATAAATGCAGCAATGATATCTTTTAAATTCATTAACTTAGGCTGACCATTATCTAGACAAACCATGTTAATGCTGAATGAATTTTCAAGTTGCGTATTTTGGAATAAGTTATTAACGATGACTTCAGCGTTTTCACCACGCTTCAAATCAATCGCGATACGCATACCATCTTTATCTGACTCATCACGAAGTTCAGAAATACCTTCTAATTTCTTCTCTTTGACCAACTCTGCAATACGCTCAATGGTTCTTGCTTTATTGACCTGATACGGAATTTCAGTGAAAACAATCGTATTACGACTAGTTTTCGGATCTTCTTCAATATGGTATTTACCGCGAATATGTAGACGACCTTTACCTGTACGGTAAGCATCTACAATACCCGATTTACCATAAATAATACCACCTGTAGGAAAATCTGGTCCTGAAATATGTTCCATCAAACCTTCAATGGAAATATTCGGGTTTTCAGCATATGCCAAACATGCATTGACCACTTCAGTCATGTTGTGTGGCGCCATGTTGGTCGCCATACCGACTGCAATACCTGTCACACCATTAATCAATAAGTTGGGAATACGCGTCGGCATTACCTGAGGAATACGCTCAGAGCCATCGTAGTTGTCTTCCCACTCAACGGTATCTTTTTCAAGATCAGCAAGCATTTCATGGGTCAGTTTACGCATACGAACTTCGGTATAACGCATTGCTGCCGCACTATCACCATCAACAGAACCGAAGTTACCTTGACCATCAACCAATTGATAACGCAGGCTAAAATCTTGCGCCATACGAACAATGGTTTCATAAACAGCATAATCACCATGTGGGTGATATTTACCGATGACATCACCAACAACACGTGCAGATTTTTTGTAGGCTTTGTTGTAGTCGTTACCCAATTCGTGCATCGCAAAAAGTACACGACGATGAACGGGTTTTAAGCCATCTCTGACGTCTGGCAATGCACGAGAGACAATGACGCTCATGGCATAGTCGAGATATGAGCTTTTAAGTTCATCCTCAATGGCAATCGGTCTGATTTCCGATACGCTCATGCATACTCCTTATAACAGACAACGTTTTGTTGTCTGATTTATATCATCAATCTTGCAAAAACTTAGCTCAAATATTCTGAGTTAAAATCTAAAATACAGCCGTAAATTATAGCACAAAATCTGCCTGTTTTGTCTGTATTAATCCTGCCCAATACTGTTAATTTTCGATAATTTAATGACGACATTTCAGACATTTTTTAAATTTGTGAAACAAGTCCGACTTCATTATTTTTCACCCAACACGCCAACAAAATCTGCCCCATATAAACATTTTTTTTCGCACTCAAATAAAGCATCATTTGATAAAGAGTTACGGCTTAGTTCCTGCTGGAATCATTTTACAGTCTGTTTGTTCAGAAACATCTATACCCGCGCTAAAACACATCCATGCCGATTGATCACTATCTGTATCATAGTAAGGTTTTAAAAATATTTTGACCTCTGCATCATCCGTAAAACTACTTTCAAGCATGCCTGTTGAGTTAAACTGGGTCTGCCCATCATTGATAAAATGAACAATTAAGTCTGAATCAACCAAATCCTGTTACCCGGTGGTTAACTGATGTGTAGTTTTATAATAGTGATCTGCCGCACTTGTTACCTCTTTCAGCTCATCCAATCTCCGAATAACCTGATACTCTAAAGACTCACCCGCAATCGTAGTAACTTGATCAATTGTCATATCTTCCACCGCTTCAGTAGGTACAGACGCTGTAAAAATATTTGCAATATGAGGCATCACATTCTTTTTTACGATCTCTAAAGCAACTGGTCCAAACATAAAAATAACAAATAATATCCAAACAATTTTCCCACCTAACCCTTTAGATGGCTTTTTAACGTCGGATGATTGACGGGCTTTTTGTTGCCAATGACTGATTAATTTTTTTGCTTTATCTTCTAGTTTTGTATTTTGATCAAAAATTGTATTGAGTAACGAAGATGATTGTTGATCATTTGGTTTTTGAGGTCTTGGCGTGCCTGTTCGCTGAGTGGTTTTATTTGATGATCGGCTTATCGATGAATTCTTATATCGACTGAATGGCTTAGTTTGATCACGCCGAATAGATGATTGCACCTGAGTACTACTCGTAAATATATCAACAAATTTTGGGTGTTTTAATCGTGTTCCGCATATACCACATCGAACTGCTTCATTGATATTTTCAGCTTTACACTTTTGGCATTTCATACTCATTCATCTTTTATTTATTTTATAACCTAATCTATAACATATAAACCTTTCGGCAGAATAAAAAATGCTCCTTAAAAGGAGCATTTTTTATTCAATACGAAATTCGAGAATTAGATTTTAGAAACCAATTCAGGAACTACAGTATTTAAATCACCAACTAACCAGTAGTCAGCTACAGCATTGATTGGTGCTTCTTCATCTTTGTTGATCGCAACGATCACTTTAGAATCTTTCATACCCGCCAAATGCTGAATCGCACCAGAAATACCCACAGCGATATATAAATCAGGAGCAACAATTTTACCTGTTTGACCGACTTGCATATCATTTGGAACGAAGCCAGCATCAACCGCAGCACGTGAAGCGCCTTGAGCAGCACCCAACTTGTCAGCCAATGGATCAAGTACAGTGTGATAATTTTCACCTGAACCCACACCACGACCACCAGAAACAACAATACGAGCCGCTGTCAATTCTGGGCGCTCTGATTTTACAATTTCTTCAGAGATAAATTTAGAGATGCCTGCATCGCCAGTAGAAGCAATAGCTTCAACAGCAGCCGAACCACCTTCAGTAGCAACAGGATCAAATGCAGTACCACGAACAGTTGCAACAACAACTGATTCACCAGATTCTACAGTTGCAATTGCGTTACCTGCATAAATTGGACGTTTGAAAGTCTTAGGACCATCAACAGCAGTGATATCAGTAATCATGCTTACGTCTAAAAGTGCAGCAGCGCGAGGAAGAATATTCTTACCCGTTGTTGTAGAGGCAGCAAGGATGTGAGAATAACCCGCACCAAGAGAAGCGACTAATTTAGCAACGTTTTCAGCCAATTGATTTGCATAAGCAGCATCATCAGCAAGCAATACTTTGCTTACGCCTGCAACTTTAGCTGCTTGGTCAGCAACAGCTTGTGCGCCTGAACCTGCAACCAATACAGTGATATCACCACCGATTTTTTGCGCCGCAGCAACAACGTTTAAAGTTGCACCGTTTAGTGCTTTGTTGTCGTGCTCAGCGATAACTAAAATACTCATGATTTTTATCCTTCTGTATTAGATCACTTTCGCTTCATTTTTAAGTTTTTCAACAAGCTCATCTACAGACTTCACTTGTACGCCAGCTTTACGCTCTGCAGGTGGTTCAACTTTAACTGTTTTAAGTTTAGACGTTGAAGTTACACCATAATCTGCAGGAGATTTCGTTTCAAGTGGCTTTTTACGAGCTTTCATGATGTTAGGCAATGCAGCATAACGTGGCTCATTTAAACGTAAGTCAGTCGTAATGATCGCAGGTGTGTTTAATTCAACCGTTTGTAAACCACCATCAACTTCACGAGTCACTTGTACTTTATCGCCATTTACTGTCACTACAGAAGCAAATGTACCTTGACCTGCGCCAAGTAAAGCACCCAACATCTGACCCACTTGGTTAGAATCATCATCAATTGCTTGTTTACCAAGAAGAACCAATTGAGGCTGTTCAGCTTCAACAATTCCTTTCAGGATTTTAGCAATTTCTAAAGCACCAAGTTGGCTGTCATCAGCTTCAACCAAGATACCGCGATCTGCACCAAGCGCCATAGCAGAACGAATCTGTTCTTGCGCTTCTTTAGGACCAATAGAAACAACAACGATTTCCGAAACAGTTCCTTTTTCTTTTAAGCGAACCGCTTCTTCCACTGCGATTTCACAGAATGGGTTGATCGACATTTTTACGTTAGTTAGGTCAACACCACTATTGTC
The DNA here is from genome assembly GCF_046269225.1 of Acinetobacter sp. TY2. Lineage (NCBI taxonomy): Bacteria > Pseudomonadati > Pseudomonadota > Gammaproteobacteria > Moraxellales > Moraxellaceae > Acinetobacter > Acinetobacter sp. TY2. Next base: position 8,422 of record NZ_JBJZOR010000019.1, on the reverse strand, counting down.
CGGTTTAACGCGAACTTTAACGTTGGCATCAACCACACGTTTTACAGCAACAAGAGCCTTCATGTATTCCTCGGCTGTTTTAGCAAATGTAAATGTTAAGAAGAGTCATCATAACCCTTCTTTTAAAATTTATTAGGTGTCCTATCTTGCAATGCGTTTGGCATTTCGGTCAAGTCACAATTGGAAAAAGAGCATTAAAATTTCCTAAAAAAGCTTGAACGTACCGTTCACACTTTTTATTAAGGGTTTTAGTCTGTTTTTTTCGTATGTGATTTATACATTTTTTATATATTGATAAATATCATAATTTATTAAAATCACACTGATATATCTAAACAATTACAACTTTATTTTAAATGCTTATTCAATTTAAATAACATAACAGTTTCTCAACAGTTTTTATGTCATTTTAGACAGCATCTCTATTTTACGAAGAAGCCTAATCAAATAAATCATCAAATTTTCCACAATAAAAGTGTAACAAAAAGCAAAAATTAGAAAATGGCGACCTTTTTAGTTACTCGTTCTTCAAAAAATCATTTTTCTCAATTTTTTAAATCACTTTTAACTTACGGTTAACCACACTGCTGCAACCGTCAATAAAGTCCCTGAACCACCATCAATCCATTTTTGTTTCTGCACGTCTAACGGCTTATTGCTAATTATTTTCCCTAAAATCAAACTCAATGCACAGTAAACCAATAAAATTAAGCCAATAAAAATGAAAGATAGAATCAAACCTTGTTGTACTGTATTACCTGATTGATTAATAAACTGCGGTAAAATCGCAAAATAAATCAGCATACCTTTAGGATTTAAAAGTGCGGTAAAAAATCCTTTGCGAATTGGATGTGCAGTCGTACTTTGCTCAATCTTCAAAGTTTTATTACTGAACACCGATTTAAACAAGTGAAAAGCCAAATACAATATATAAGCAATGCCCAAATAACGAATCGCATCAAACAATACAGGAAACGATACAATAATCGCTGCAATCCCCAATGCCACCAAAATAGAATGCACCAAATAACCTGAGCAAACCCCTAATGTTGCCATCATGCCTGCTTTCGCATCTTTACCCATCACTTGTGACAGGATAAATAACATATCGGGTCCTGGTGTGAAAATTAACGGCAATACCGTCAAGGCAAAAAGTACGAATACAGTCATTCCAAGTTCCTTTTTCTGTATCTCTGAAGATAAAAAATAGTATCTTGTAAATGACTTAAAATAGGATTTCAAATATTCTATAATAATGATTATTTTTCGAATTATATTCTAATTTATGAAATTATATTCTAAATCTATTTCAGTAAAGCTTGATCGTATTGATAAAAATATCATTCGTACTTTACAAAATAATGGACGTATTCAAAATAATGATTTAGCCCGTGAAATTGGATTATCCCCATCATCCTGTCTACGTCGAGTTAAATTGCTTGAAGAAGCTGGCGTCATTCAAAATTACACAGCCGTGGTTGATCCGCTTAAAATTGGTTTTCAACTGATTTTGTTTTCACGCATTTGGCTAACAGGTCAAGATGCTGAAACGATTGACACCTTTATTGAGGCAATGAAAGGACTTCCACAGGTCATGGAATGCTACATTATTTTAGGTGAATCCGATGCGCTGCTCAAAGTGGTTGTCCCCGACCTTGAAAGTTATCGTAAATTTCAAACTGCACATTTAACTAAAAAGAATGGTATTACTAGTGTTAAAACCGATTTACCAAGCCAAATTATTAAACAAAGTTATCAGTTACCGCTGGATGACATTAAAGAGATTAAGCTGTAAGGTCTTAAAGATAAGAATATGATTCTCAGAAGTATCTAAAATGGGGTTTGTCTAATGACTGAATTAATAAAATTACCATCAATACCAATTTCAACATCCACTAAACAACTGATTGAACTTGAAACTGAGCGTCTGAAACTTCGAGCTTGGCAAGAGTCTGATTTACAGCCTTTCGCAGAACTAAATGCTGACAAAGATGTTATGCATTACTTCCCATCCGTGCTTACGCGTGAACAAAGTGATAATTTAGCAGATAAATTTCAGCATTTAATCTTAGATCATGGTTGGGGATTTTGGGCAGTTGAACTGAAAGCGACAGGACAATTTATTGGATTTACGGGTTTAAATACACAACCTGAACAATTTATTTTTTCACCTTGCGTAGAAATTGGTTGGCGATTTGCAAAACAATATTGGCATCAAGGCTATGCAACAGAAGCGGCTAAAGCCTGTTTAAAATTTGCTTTTGAAACATTACAACTCAAAGAAGTCGTTTCATTTACCGCAGTGCATAACACAGCTTCCGAACATGTGATGCAACGCTTAGGCATGCAAGCCATGTTCGAATTTAATCACCCTGCATTAACACAAGAAAGTCCACTCTCACGGCATATCTTATATAAGATCGTACAAAAATCACTTTAAATCATGTGAGCTTGGGTAGGCTTAGCTCACCTGGCTTTGTATAAAGTCACGATGGATATGACTTAAATGAATAAGATCTTGTTTTTCCAATTCAAAAATAGTCCAGATTTGTAGAAAATCCTCTTTTGCATCGACATGTAAAGATGGCTTATTGCTTAATTGCCATTGTTGATCTGAAATCCACAAATAAATTTGCTGTGTATCCGCATTGACCGCTTGCACACGTCCTTCTGTATTTACCCCAACCACTACCGCACCTTCAGGTAAACAATGCTCTACTTTCGGAATGCTGAGTTCAACAAAATGCTTAACCTGACGTAAGCCATAGCCTTTAAAAATTTCTTTTTGCACATCTGAGAGTTGTAGATATTTTTGCTCAAGCTCAGGAGTCATGGTGATACCTAGGAATATAAAAATACGTGTGAACTTTATAATATAAGCATAAAGTATGCCGACATTAACCGAGTAAAATTTATACCGCAGTCGTACTTAAAAAACAATTATCCAAAAGACGTATTCAAAGGTAAAAATGATCAATAGATTTCATAAAAAAGACTGTATGTGATTTACCCTTAATATCATCAACCATAAAAAGTTATATACAGATACAGAAAATTTATGCGTTATCACATTGAAAACATATATAAATAACCTTAATTTTTAGACTTACTTGCACGTGGATGTGCTCTATCATATACCTGAGCCAAATGATCAAAATCAATATGTGTATATATTTGTGTCGTGGTCAAATTACTATGACCAAGCATTTCTTGTACTGCACGTAAATCACCACTATTCGATAGCATATGACTCGCAAAACAATGACGTAATAAATGTGGATGTAAATCGACATTTACCCCAGCTCGTTGCGCTTGTAGTTTGACTCGATTTTCAATTTGTCGTGGGGTAATGACATTACCGCGTTGAGTAATAAATACTGGATAATCTGCCTTAAAATCACCTTGCCAAATACGATAAATTTTCAACCATTCAATTAAACTTTCTCTCGCTTTACCACCAAAAGGTACAATACGAGTTTTATTTCCCTTCCCTGTTACACGTAGTAAGTGTCGACCAAAATCAATATCTCGAATAGTTAAACCTTGTATTTCCGCTAGACGCAGACCACTTGAGTACAATAACTCAAGAATAGCTTTATCACGTAACCACAACTGATGTTCAACGGGCTTTTCAGGTGCAACTTGATCTATAATTTGGTTGATCGTTTCAATATCTATCAGACCAGGCAAAGGACGGGGTTGCCGTTTTAGCTGTAAATCATGTGCAGGGTTAAAAGCCAAATAATTACCCTGCGTTGCCCACTTCATAAATTGACGAATAGAAGTCAAATGGCGCTGTAAGCTGCTTGTACTGAGCTGATTTTGCTCAACCTTATACGCCATATACTCACGTAAATCAGCTTTTTCAACATTATGTAATTCAAGTTTTTTGTTATAACAAAAGTCAATAAATCCTGATACATCTCGAAAGTAAGCATCTAAAGTATGTTCTGACTGATTTTGTATTTTGCGTTCATCTATCCACATAGAGAGCAATTGCATCGCACCATGTTGCACAAGCATTTCTCTAATCGCCTAAATATTTATTTATGAAAACAGTTTAGCAAAAAATCCTTTCTTTCTCTCTTGCTCTCGAATATAAAATGATTGTGTATCGCTTAAAAATAATGACTTAGACCTTCTTGCTTATGCTCATCAATAAATATCAAATCAACCGCTGTTTTCTTAACAAGTGTATTAAATGCCGTTTGTCCAACTTGAACATTTATTTTTTTTACGCTCTTTCTCTGTGAATAATGATGAAATCGTCAAACCAATGCCAGTTCAGGATCTCTTTTCACATATGTATTTGAGCCAAATATGCAGCACTATTACTTCCTTTAGTTTTTAAAAGCTGATTAATAAATCACCATTTCAACTGGACAGGGTAAAGGCTGGCTCAGTAAAACTTGCGTATCTTCTGTAAATTCATATGCTTCAGGTTTCGGTCTAAAATATCCCTCTAATAATCCTTCCACCTTTTTAGGATAAAGCTCTTTACTGACGTTAGAGTCGGGATTTAACAGTAAATATGCACCCGTAGTCCTCTCGAAAAAATTTTCGTATGTAACCTTAAATAATTTCATTATGTTGAATGATTATTTTCTATATTCCGATGGAATTTATAATTATTTGACAATGATGCGCAATAAAATTTTATGCTAAGTTTAATTTTTTCCATTGTTGGTATTTTTGATCAATCACAACAGCCATTAAATCATAATTTTCCCACGTATCTTCAACGGCATAGGTATCACTTAATCCTTTTGAATGCACCAATGTTACATCGTAGTCGTTAAAATACTGATTACTCTCGTAATAATACTGTGTAAATGCAAATGCCTCTTCGTTTAAGTCATCTTCCCAGAATTTTTCATCACACATCGTGCTTAAAAAATCTCGACCTGTAATTATATGGTCACGAACTTGCTGTAATTCTTCTTCGCTTTCTTCTAGGTGCATTTCACCTTCTAAGTGATTATTGATAATCCATGCGAGATAAATACCAATATGTGTACCACCATTTTCATAAGGGAAACCCGCTGTTTCTGCAGATTCACCATGCCAATCTATACGATCTATTGCCATTTTAGTTTTACCTATTCTTCTTTATTATATCATCAACATTATATTAAAATCATTATGAATACATTCAATCAGTAATTTAAGCTTTGTTATGTAAAAGACCCTGAAATTAATTCAGGGTCTTTTAAACAGATTTTTAAAAATAATAGCCATTTAACTTTGAAATAAACGTAAATCGGTACGACCTTCATATACTGTTGCAGTCGGACCTGTCATCCACACGACACCGCCTTCTTCCCACTCAATTTGTAATGTACCGCCTGCAAGTTCAATTTTAACCGACTTTTCAAGTAAGCCACGGCGCATACCAGAAACAGCAGCAGCACAAGCACCTGTACCACATGCCATAGTTTCACCCACACCACGTTCAAATACACGTAAACGCGCATGCTTGCCGTCAATGATTTGCATAAAGCCAGCATTGACACGATGTGGAAAACGCTCATGTGACTCGACTTGTGGACCAATATTTGCCACATCAGCGGTGAGCACATCAGGAACGATTGTCACTGCATGTGGATTGCCCATATTAACCACATCAATGCTCAATTTTTCATTATTAAGCAAATCAATGTCATACAAAGCTTCAGGTTCTTCTGCAATAAATGGAATTTCCACAGGTAAAAACTTTGGATAGCCCATATTGACACGCACCCAACCATTTGCACCCAGTTCAGGCTCAACAATCCCTGCAGTCGTTTGTACCTTAAATTTAGTTTTATTGGTCAACTGACGTTCATGCACAAAACGTGCAAAACAACGTACACCATTACCACATTGTTCAACTTCTGAGCCATCTGCATTAAAAATTCGATATTTAAAATCAACATTGGGTAAATCAGGTGGTTCAACAATCAAAAGCTGATCAAAACCAATGCCAAAATGACGGTCTGCCATACGTTGAATGGTCGTTTTATCGAGCATTAAACGCTGAGAAATCAGGTCAATCACTACAAAATCATTGCCCAAGCCATGCATTTTTGTAAATTCAAATAACATTTTCATTTACTCCTGTGGCAATAAACATTCATTTGCCCACAATGACTCAATCGTTTCACGTTGACGAATCACATGTGCCTGATCACCATCGACCATCACTTCTGCTGCACGACCACGAGTATTGTAATTTGAACTCATCACAAAACCGTATGCACCTGCACCAAGTACAGCCAAATGATCATTTTCTTTCAGTGCTAGCTCACGCTCTTTACCAAGAAAATCACCTGTTTCACAAATTGCACCCACCAAATCCCACTCTTTCGCATCGACATCTGTACGTACTGTCACAGGCTGAATATCCATCCATGCCTGATATAAAGATGGGCGGATCAAGTCATTCATTGCAGCATCAATAATGGCAAAGTTACGGTGATTGGTCGGTTTTAACAAATCAACTTTAGTCACCAAAACACCTGCATTGGCAGAAATACTACGACCTGGCTCCATGTACACTTTCATACCCAATTTTTCGAGCGCAGGACGCATCGCATTGGCATATTCAGCTACAGTTGGTGGCGTTTCATCTTTATAGGTCACCCCTAAACCACCACCAATATCGATGTGCTTTAAGTTAATGCCCAATTTTTTTAATTGATCAATCATTGAGATAACGCGATCAAGCGCATCAACAAAAGGCTGTGTTTCTGTTAACTGTGAACCAATATGGCAATCAATACCCACCACATCTAAATTTGGCAATGATGCTGCATATTGATAAGTTTCGAAAACCACATCTGAAGGAATACCAAACTTGTTTTCTTTCAAACCTGTCGAAATATAAGGATGTGTTTTGGCATCAACATCAGGATTAACACGTAAAGAAATCGGGGCTTTTTTACCTAATTTTTCAGCCACTTTTTGAATACGATCAAGCTCGGCATAAGATTCGACATTGAAGCAAGCAATACCCACTTCAAGTGCTTTTTGGATATCAGCTTCTTGCTTGCCTAAACCTGAAAATACAATTTTAGAAGCATCACCGCCCGCAGCTAAAACACGCGCAAGCTCACCACCTGTAACAATATCAAAACCTGAACCAAGTTTAGCGAGGACATTCAACACCGCAATATTTGAGTTCGACTTTACTGCAAAGCAAATTTGATGATCAATAAAATTGAATGCTTGATCCATATCTAAATAATGCTTTTCAAATGCTGCTTTTGAATAAACATAAAGCGGCGTCGAAAATTGCTGTGCAAGCTGTTCGAGTGAACATTGCTCTGCATGCAATACCCCATTAATGCGGGAAAAACTCATGAATGTATCCTTTCAATGAACGTTTAAATGTAGATTATTGAGCGACTGCTTCAGATGCAGCAGATGAATGTGTCGTTGCAACAGATTTTTGGCTTTGCTCTTTCATCTGTGTAGGCTGATCTGGATAAATCAAATATTTTGCACGTTTGTCGACATTTACATCATTCGCCAACTGTAAAGACCCTGTCTGACCACAAGCTGTCAAAAAAACACTCAGTGACAATAAGGCAATTTTGTGTGAATTTAATATAGTACGATACATCACTGTACCCAATAAAACGATTTTCTAAAGTATAGCCTGATCACTTGTACGATAAAAGCAAAAGCCCACGATTTACTCATAGGCTTTTCATATAAGTGAAATAGGTTAAGCTACTAAAATAGCAAGTTACGTGCTTATGTTGCCTGTATTTGCTTGAGAATTAGTTGAGCTTTAATCTGATCATCTGTACTTAGTAGCAAAATTTTACTTAAAATCGGGCTCAGCATTTCATCATCTTCAAAAGGCAATAAAATGCTTTGTAGCGAGATATCCTCCAAACACTTTTCAGGCACAATACATAAATAATGATCATTCAGTGACATCCAAATATGCGCCCTGTACCTAAATGAATTTTGTATTCATGCAGTGTTCGTTCCTACAACGTAAATAAATGCTTGTTCTAAACGTCACTGTGCTGCAATATTCAGTTTAGATACAATTAAAATCGAGCGTATGTCCGCGAGTGGCTATCAACTGACTATTCGAATATGGATGACCTACCTGATAATATTGAAGCATATCTTCAGGAAAACCATGCAAATCTAAAGATAAATCCAAACCAATTGAACAACCCTGAATTAAGTAATCAACATTTCTCATCACTTCAGACAAAACTATTCAGGTACTTTTTCTAAGGCTAATTTTCCATTATCACTATAGAACTCAACATATTGAGTTTTAATATATGCATATACCCCAGTATTAGTGAGCAATTCCAGATTGTATGGAAAATCTATATTTAAAATAGCATGAATCCCATTACAATAACGAGATGGCGCACTCACATTATCCTATCCATCTCAAAATACCGTGTGAAAT